>CAZFNB010000250.1:0-4721 GCA_964520235.1 uncultured Bifidobacterium sp.
ATGACCGTGTTCAAGAACATCGCCTTCGGCCTCAAGATCAAGAAGTGGAAACGCGCTGACATCGAGGCGCGGGTGGCGGAGTTGATCGAACTGTTCGGTTTGAGCGGCCTGGAAAAAAGATTTCCACATCAGCTTTCCGGCGGGCAGCGGCAGCGCGTGGCGATCGCCCGTGCGTTGGCGCCGAAGCCGAGCGTGTTGTTGCTCGATGAGCCGTTCGGTGCGGTGGACGCCAAGATACGCCAGGAATTGCGCGAGTGGCTGGTGAGACTCCATCACGACCTGAACGTGACGACGATTTTTGTGACGCACGATCAGGAGGAGGCCATGGAGGTTTCCAATCGCATCGTGATTTTCTCGAGGGGCAACCTCGAACAGATCGGTACTCCGCGCGAAGTGTATGAACAGCCGGCGAATGAATTTGTGGCGCGTTTCGTTGGCGTGATGAATGTGCTGGATACCGAGGTGCGCGGAGGCGTGGCGCGTCTCAACGAACTGGAGTTCCCATCCAACAGCCATCCTGACGGCTCGCGATTACGCATCGGTTTCCGCCCCTACGCCGTGCAGATTTCCAACGATCTCTCGTTGCTGCCGTATCGCGCGGTGCTGCGACACACGTTTTTTCTCGGAATCCTGCTGCGTCTGGAGCTCGAACTTCCATCCGGTCTCATTATCCGCAGCCGCATGACGAAGGAGGAATACGCGCAACTCGGCCTTGAAGACGGGCGCGAAGTTTCATTTCAGATCAAAAACTATCGCGTGCTGGCGAGCGAGAGCGCTGCATTGACGCCGGAGGTCGAAGCGAAATATCAGCCGCCTCCCACGATGGGAGAAAACATCTGATGGCGTGAGTCCTCAACGGTTTTTCAGCAGACTCAGGTCTTTCAACATCTGGCGGGCCACCCGGATCATTTCGGTCTGTTCCGTGAGATGGGCTGTATCGGCCTCGATGTTCATGTAGGGAATTCCCTTTCGCGCAAAATATACCGACAAGGATCCGTCGTCGGTGATGCGTGCGTTGTCCTGCAAGGTCACATTGAAGTCCCGCGCGCTGAGATAATCGAAGAACCGGCGGTCGGTGACGTAAAAGAAATCGCCGGCATCGCGCTTCTTGCCGACATGGATCATTGCCGAGGTTGAATTCAACCCGCCGTCTGTCGAGTAACTGTTTATGCTTAATCCGCGTCCACCGGTGTTGTGCAACGCGATGATGGCCGGTTCGTCATCGAGCTTGAATCGTGTGATGAATTCGTTGGCGAAGTCTTTCACCAACCGATGTGCCGCCTCGGAATAATTTCCACCGCGTCGGCTTAACGTGGCGCGCACCCCTTCGTCTGAGAAGATCCGGTTCGGATCGAATCGAAATTCGACGCCATCCATAGTGAAGGTCACAAGCCGCCGTCCGCTGTGCGACAGTTCGATGATCCTTCCGCTGCTCTTGCGGAGGACGGCCATGCCCGCAATCACCGACGTATTTTCATCATCATGCACGTTGACAAACGTCGGTGACGGGTTGCCGCGTTGGTTGATGACTGCGCGAACAACCGTGCTGCCAATTTGAAACGGGCTTTCATGCCGCTTGTGCGTGACACAGCCGGACAAGAGCAGGGAAATGACAATCACCGCGACGAGAAGTTGTGATTTATTTGCCATTGATGCCTTTAAGATATGCGAAGATGAGTTCGGGCAGATCATCGCTGTATCCACCTTCAAGCAGGCTGAACATCGGCGCGTTGACGGCCCGGAGTTCTGCACCAAGCCAGTGAAAATCCTCTGCTTCCAATGAGCCTTGCGCGAGCGGATCGCGGGCGTAGGCGTCAAATCCGGCGGACACACCGATGATCTCCGGTTTGAAATTTTTCAGGTCAGCGATGGCTTTTGCCAGAATGTCCCGATACTTCTCGCGTGAGGTGTAGGGAGCGACAGGATAGTTGAAGCAATTGTTTCCGATGTTGTTCGCGCCTGTGCCGGGATAACACGGGTGCTGGTGAATGGAATAAAACGCCGCGCCGTTCTGGTTGAGAAGGATGTCTTCCGTTCCATTTCCGTGATGAACGTCGAAATCAAAAACAGCGATCCGTTTCGTGCCGGTCGCCAGTGCGTGTAGCGCTGTGATGGCGATGTTGCTCAGGTAACAAAAGCCCATGACTTCGTGCCGCGTGGCGTGATGGCCCGGCGGGCGCATGAGGCTGAAAACGGTTTCGCCCTTGCGCGCCAGTTCGAGCGCGAGAAGTCCTGCGCCGGCGGAGTTGCGCGCCAGCGATTCAATATTTGGAAAATGGAAAGTATCCGCGTCGAAGTTCTGCGGGACGCGGAGGCGCGCGATGTATTCCGGCGTGTGAGCGCGAAGGATGGCTTCATCCGTCGCGGATGAAGGCTTGAGCCACTCGATTTGAAGATCCGTCTGGCTTTGCAATTTTTGAATCGTGGAAGCGATGCGTTCCGGTCGCTCAGGATGACCGGGGGCGTGATAGCCCATGCAGCTTTCGTCGGTGATGATTTTCAAGGGCGAAATTCAATCACGAAATGTGCTCCGCCGCCATTCTGAAAATGCCTTTCGTGTCCGGGCGATTCCGCGCTTTACTTCACATGCGGCTTCTCATCTCCTGTCGCGCATGATTAAGGAATATCTTCGTGGGATTCGTGTTCTGTTTGTGGTGGCGGTTGTGATTCTGGCCGGTGTGGTTGGGGCAGGGGCTCTTGACCTTGGCAAAATCGGTGTCAAGAAAGGCAAGGAAGGCGGCAAGACGTTTGATTTTTCCGCAACGCCGGAAAGCCAGTCGTCGGAATTCATACATCTGACGGCGGAAAAAAATCTGAAGGACATCAAAAAGGTCGCCATCGTGAACTTTCTCGTCGAGTTCGCCACGGTAAAGGAGGCCAAGGTGATTTCGCGGCGACTTGGCGCGAGCAGCACGTCCGAGGCAACGATCAGCCTTGGCGATCCCGACCTGGCACGTTATCAAAAAATCGCCGATGCCCTTTACGAACAACTCGTGTCCGATTTGACTGCCGCAGGCATCGAAGTGATTTCACACGAGACGTTGAAGGCGGAAAAACGCTTCCTGGATTTCAAGAAGGTGCAGCATGAATCACCGTGGAGCACGAGCACCAAGGGCGGGCGCTCTGTGTTCGTTGGCGGCAAGGGCCTGCCAGTCTATCTCGATAACCCCGATCGTGCTGATGCGCTCAAGGGCATGGGCATTTCGCTTGGCATGATGTTGGGGGCGAACCCGACATTGCTTGAAGTGAAACTTTCCAGTGAATTGAAGGCGCATCTGCTCTCTGTGAACATGGTCGTGGACTTCGCGGACTTGAAGACGAAGAAGGGTTTCGGCGAGACCTCCATCGAGACGACTTACGACCAGTTCCTGCACGGCGATGACACGCGTTTCCGCTTCACCGGTATCGGCAATCCCAACGGCCCATCATTGCGCCTGAAACACGGTCTGCTCGCGGCGCACAGTCCGTTCTCAAATTTCAAGGAAGGCAAATGGGAGTTCGACGGCAACCTGTTCGACCGATTGTTTTCGGATGAGACAAAGACCAAAAAGGAGGGGTCGTTTGAATTCAGCCCCGAGGCTTACTATCACAACAGCGAAATTCTGGCCAAGGCCGCGCACGGCATGTTCATGGCCGAGATATGCAAAGCGCGTGGTGTCACGCCGCCTGCATCGGCAAGCAGCGTCATCCCGGGCGGGAATTGACCGGCGCTGGTGCTCACGGTGAATTTTCGATCTGGATCAACGTCCCTTGAATGACTGAAAAAATGCCATGAAACCGACACGCATAGTTATTTCGTTTCTCGTTTTGCTCCCGCTGTTGGCTGAATTCACCGCCCAAGCGTGGGATTACGAGGGCCATCGCGCTGTGAACCAGCTTGCCCTTGCCGCGTTACCGACGAATTTCCCCGCGTTCGCGCTCACCAAGGAAGCGAGGGAGCGCATCGCCTTCCTTGCAGGCGAAGCCGACCGCTGGCGCAACAGCACCAATGATCTCTCGCTCTCGCACTGCGCCGGCCCGGACCATTATCTCGATCTTGAGGAGCTTGAACAATACGGCCTCTCGCCAGAGACGGTGCCGCCATTTCGCTACGATCTCGTTGCGAAGCTCGCCCTGGCTCGTTCGGCCCATCCTGAGAAATTTGAGCCGATTGATCCTCTGAAGAACGCCGACCACACCCGTGAACTCACCGGTTTCGCGCCGTGGGTGATCACCGAATCCTGCGGCAAGCTGCGTTCCGGCTTTTCCTACCTGAAGGCGTTTCAGGATTACGGTGGCACGCCGGAAGAAATTGCCAACGCACAGGCGAACATCATCTACGTGATGGGCGTGATGGGACATTTCGTCGGGGATTGCGCGCAGCCGTTGCATGTCACGGAGCATCATCACGGCTGGGTGGGCGCAAATCCGAACGGCTATTCGACGAACAGGAGTTTTCATTCATGGATAGATGGCGGTTTCTTTCGCAAGGATGGCGGCATCAATCAGTCAAAACTTGTTCCCGCCATCCGTCCGGCGAAGATTGTCGGCGATCCCCTCAAGCCGGACGATTTGTTCCGCCAGGTGATGGGCTATCTGTTGGAGACTCACACATTCGTTGAACCGTTGTATAAACTCGAGAAGGAGCAAAAGCTTTCGCCCGGCAATGGCAGGGAGGCGGAAGGCCGCGAGTTCCTCGAAAAATGGCTCTTCGTTGCCAATATGTGGTGGTCGATAGCATG
>CAZFNB010000251.1:0-4718 GCA_964520235.1 uncultured Bifidobacterium sp.
CGTCAACCGCCCGAAATCGAAGACGGCGTGTGCAGCAGTCAACACCGTGCGTTTCTTCACGACGAATCCACTGCTGAAGCCCGCGTCCGAAAAGATTTGTCCTGTGAAACGATACGGTGTCCCGGGCTGGACGGAGTCATTGGTGATCGTATTGTAGCTGTCCAATGCAACCGGGCCGTTCACAACGGGCATAACAAGCGCATTGTAAGTTCCCTCGTAAAACATGTCGCTTTTCAGCGTCACAATGACGACCTGCGGTGGCGGTGTCTGATAGCCGGGCACGGATTTGAATTCGACCAGATGCGCGCCTTCCGTGATGTTTGTGAGCAGAGTCGCGCTGTCATTCCAATTCGTGCTTTCCCCGGAGAGACGCCATTGCCCGCGGTTCGTTGTAAAACCTGCCGTCGCGACTGCTGGCGGTTGAATGATCACACCGATCCGTCCTTCTGCCGGCATGCTGACGAGATTTGTGTAGTAGTTGGTGAGCGAGAGAAACGCGGTCGAATTGGAAATAACGATTGTGGCGTCGGCAGGTTCGAGGTATCCGCTGCGCGGCAAAAATTCCAAAGCGTAACTGCCTGCGGACAGATTGCTGACGGCGCTGCCGCTGTCGCGCCAGTCGGTTTCCCACCAGAAACGCCATTTGCCGAGCGCGTTTGTCGGCATCAACGAAATACGCGCCGCACCGCTGGCGGTCATTTGTGGAAGGACGACATCCGCGAAGTTGTTGGTCACTGGATCGTCATCGAGAATGGTCACGTAGGCATTGGTCGGCTCGGCGAGTTGCCAGCCGCCCGAAGGATTGGAGAGTCGTACGACGAATTGCCGGTCACCGCGATTGACCAGATCGTTGACGAGGGTGATTTGTACATTCGTCGCGGTGACGCCTGCGGGTAATGTCAGGTTCGTGGTGATGGCGTAATAGCTTCCGATGCCACCGGGTGGTGCGGCGAACGCCGTGGCATTTTCGGTGAACAGTGTGACGGAAGCGGAGTTGGTGGCGAGATTGCGTTTGATGGTGACGGTGACGATGCCGTTGGTCTCGCTCACGGGATAATTTGCGGCGCTCAATTGAAATGTGCGCTGATTGGTGACGATGACGCTGACGGATGGAGAGATGTTTGTCGCGCCTTCATCATCGGTCGCCACGGCTTTCAACGAGTAAATTCCGGCGGGTACATTGCTCCAGATCAGGCTGAACACCGAGTTGGAATAAGGCGGCGGATTGGTTTTGATGCCGAGCGAAGTCGGTCCGTTGAAAAATTCCACGCGCGTGACCCAACCGGCGGGTGAATCCGGGTCGGTGGCGCTTGCGGTCAGAACGATGTTGGATGCCGGCCAGAAGATTTCGTTGCTGATGGGACTTGTGAGCTGGACGACGGCCGGAAAATCAACCGTGAGCAATCCGTTTGAACTGATGACCGTGCCTGCCGCGTTGCTGATGAACAACGAGTATTGCCCGGCATTCGAGAATTGAATGTTCGTCAGTGACAACAACGGCTGCGTTGCTCCGGGAATGTTGGTTCCGTTGAAACGCCACTGGTAACTGAGCGGCGCGGTGCCGGTGACGGGAACGAAGAAATTTGTCGTCGCGCCGCTCAGGACACGGCGATTTCCTGGCATGCTTTGGATTGTTGGAGGTGTGGCAAGGCTTGCGCCAAGGTCTATCAATGTCAGCCCTGAATCGCTCGCGGCCACAAACGCATAACGCCCTTCCAAGGCGACCCCTCCAGCCAGGCCGGGGAAATCTCCCGTCGCGACAAAATTGGTGGGATTGGTCGTATCGAATGCCGTAAGGCCGCTGGATGGATTTGCCGAAATGGCGCGAGTCCCTTGTGTGGCTACGAATCCCCGCATCTGTGTGTTCGTGAACACCGCAGCCGGACTGTTTGGCTGGGTAACATTGATGATGGTTGTGGCGTTGTTGTCATGCAAATAGCAGTAGCCGCTCCGGGCGGAAGCCGAATTGAACGCAAGGTTGAAATCGTTTTCTCCTGACCAGGTGCTGATGGCCGCGGTGTTTGACGGATTGGAAATGTTGAAGAGGGTCACGTCGTTGTAGAAATCCATTCCTGCGAAGAGGGTGTTTTGATGGGCAGCAAGCTTCGCTGCGAAGGAGAGATTGATTTGAGTGACAACAACCGGCGATGTCGGCGAACTCAGGTTCAGAACATCGAGCAGGCCGGGATAGGCATAGACATACGTCACCGCGTACAAGCAGCCTTGATGCACCAGCATCGAGGACACCCGCGCCGAGTAAAACAGCGTCTGATTCGGAAGTGATGGCAGTTCAATGTGACCAGCCAGGATCGGATGCTGTGGATTGGCAACATCCACAACATCGAGCGATGGGTTGCCCGCTCCCGTTGCGACCAATGCCACATAAACGTAGCGCCCGTTGACCGCAATCGCGTCAATTTCGTTCGTCGCCTGATATGTTCCCAAAAGTTTTGGATCGGTCGGTTCGCTGATGTCCACGGCGTGAAAACCGATGTTCGGATCGCGGACGAATGCCACGTTGCCTTGTACGGCAACATCCGTGGCGTTCACCGCCGTGTAAAATTGCCCGACCTGCACTGCGTTTGTGGGGTTGGACAGATCGAAGATTTGCAGTCCGCCCGTCAGTGTTGTGACATAAGCACGATTGCCTGTCACACAGATGCGGTGGCCTGTGCCCTTGTCAAACTTGCGTTCGCTCAGCACGGGGAAATTGCCGCCCGGGGTGACATCAACCGCAAGGATGGAGTTGCCGGTGAAGTCCCCGTTGACGATGTAGGCGATGTTGCTGTTGACTGCGACTGATGCATAAAAAGCCCATGCAGAGGCGGTGATAAACATGTTGGTGACAATGGATGGACTGAGCGGGTTGCTGATGTTTACCGCTTGAAATCCAACAATGCTTCCACCGCTGCTCGGAATCGTAAAAAGTCGGTTGCCGGAAATCGTCATCCCGGTGGGATATTCCGTTACCGGTCCGCTGACGCTGGAGACGAACAATGGGTTGATGGGATTGGCGAGACTATAAACCCTGATGTCGTTGCTCGACCAGGCCACGTACAGATATTGTCCGCTTGCTGCCACGGCGCGGGCTGTTGATCCACCTGACGAGAAGGAGCCAGCCAGTCCACCAGTCGAGTTGATGATTCGGACAACGGTGCCGTCGGCCACGTAGGCGTAGCTCCCGACAACCGTGACATCCGTTGGTGAAGTGACTATTCGTTCGGCCTTTTTCTGAGGGAACGCGGGATTCTGAACATCAATACGGTTCACGCGCGCCGCAGCGACTTCGTTGGAGATCGTCAACAGCCATGCGTTCCCATTGGTGACAAAGATGCGCGTCGCAGGTGTGTCGGTGTAATAGCTGCCAAGCAGCCGCGGATTCGCTGCATCACTGACATCCAGAATGCTCAATCCCGCGCCGGTGGCGACATAGGCGTATGAGCCGACGACCTGCACGTCGTAGGCATCGCCTGACTTGTAGCCCGGCCAGTTGCCTTCAAAAGTCGGGTTGACCGGGCCTGCAACTGTCAGTAATGCGATCGAACTCGTGGCCGCTCCGGCGAAATTTGTGACGACGACTGAGTAATTGCCTCCCGACCACGCAGCTTGCGTGTTTGAAATCACCAGGCTCGCATTGGTCGCGTTCACAACCGGTGCGTTGTTGGAGCGCCATTGATAGCGCAGCGCTGTGCCGGTCGCAGTCACATTGAAATCAGCGGTGTTCCCTTGAAGCAGCGCCTGTGACTGCGGTTGCCCGGTTATTTGTGGTGACGAGTAAAATTCTGCCGCGCCGATGTCTGCCACGCTCGATCCGTTGCCATCGCCATCCGCAGGCCGTGTGAAACCGCGTTGATCGGTGGAAACAATCAAGCTTGCTGCCGTGTCAATCGCGGGGGAGCCGGGTAATGGCGGAGACGTTCGAGTGGGCCCGCCATGATTGCCGAGAGTTGACAGCAGCGGATTCACGGGGCTGCCGCTGGTGCCCACATGGTCGCCGTTGACATTGGGTGTGCCTGTTGGCGCGGCCGCCGTGTAGCAAGACGGTTGCACCCCGATGATGTTGTTTCCCGGGCGCGTCAGCGTGCCGCCGCAGCCGCCGATGTCATCCCCGTTGCCCGCGACGATGGAATTCTGGAGGGACAGCACCGCGCTGGATTCCAGCACCGCACCACCACTGCCGCCGGTGCCGGTGTTGCCTGAAACCGTGCAATGCACCAGCGACACCGTGTTGCTGTTTCTGATCAAAAAGCCACCACCGAATAGCGCCGTATTCCCGGCCACCGTGCAATTGGTCATCAACAGTTGGGAGGCGGCGGTCTCGCTGAAAATCCCGCCGCCGCCACTGCTGGCTGAATTTCCCGAGACGGTGCAACCCTTGAGCGTCAGTCTGCCCTGGTTGTAAATCGCGCCACCCGAACCACTGGCGGTTGCACCCACACCGTTGCCGCCGGCAAGTGTGACGTTCACCAGCATATTCGTTGTGCCGCTGTTCACCTCAAACAAGCGGCTGGCATTGTTGCCATTGATGGTGATGCCGCCGGGCAACATGGAAGCGTCAATGGTCAGGTTCTTGTTCAACAACAGTTGGCCGCTGGTCAGCGCAATCGTTGAACCTGACAGGCCCGCAGCGAAGACAATGGTGTCTCCGGACACGGCATTGACGATGGTTTGGCGCAATGAACCGCCACCACTGTTGCTGCTGCTGGTGACCGTGAGTG
>CAZFNB010000252.1:0-4715 GCA_964520235.1 uncultured Bifidobacterium sp.
GTCCATGTGAATCAGTAAATTGTATCCCTGAACCAGCCAAGGTGGGGCGCGTCACTCCGTGCGCGCCGGGCATGGGAGGTCGGGCAAACGGCGCGCACGGAGTGACGCGCCCTACCTGAAGTTTGTTGGGCAGGGTTTTCGTGGGGTCGTGGTGAGAGGATTTGGTTGTTCAAAAGCATTTTTAGTTTGTGTGGCGCATCCATCCACTGTTTTCCCCCTCTCCTCTCCCAAGGGAGGAGAGGGACGGGGAGAGGAGGCGCTCCGGTTCACGGGGAGGAGGCACAATTGTTTCCGGCTCAAATCCCCTCACCCCAGCCCTACCCATGAACCTCAAGGTAGGGCGCGTCACTCCGTGCGCGCCGCTGCCCCTGCTGCTACCCGACCCCGGCGCGCACGGAGTGACGCGCCCTACCACGGCGGGTTGAGGGGCACGAATCGCCAGTCTCGGCGGCTCGTGGAATCTCTCTCCGCTCAAGCGGGGAAAGGGAGTTGAGGACAGTGTCAGGATGCGCCCGGTCATGCGTTGAAATTGACCTTGTCCTTGGGTACGGGAGCAAACCGCACCTTGTCGGCGTAGCCAGCGTACGGTCCCTGCTTGATCTCGATCATCTCCAGGTCTTCGAGCACTTCAAAACCATGACCGCCTGCCGCGAGCAGGATGATGTCGCCTGTGCCAAGAGCACGGCTTTTGAGATAGTTCTTGTCGTTGTCGTAGAAGTCCACGCGCACCTTGCCGCGCCGGACGACGAGGACTTCCTGGGTCATCTGGATGGCGCGGGGGACGGGGTTGTGGACGTGCGGGTCAATGACCTTGCCCGGCGGATGGTGCATGTAGGCGAGCTGCTGTGAGAAATCGTCCGGCGTGAAAAAATGGAGGCCGGGCCGCTCGAAGCTGGAGCGTATGATGATGGCCAGCAGCAGGTCGCCGTGGCGGATTTCCTCGATGGGCGGCGGTGTGTTCATTACGCCAAAAGAGTAGGCGCACGATGCAACCTCGCCAACTCAAAAGCTCATGGTTATCGCGTGTGGTCCCCATGCAAAAATTGTCAGGCTGTGTTCGCGGGGGCGGCTTCGGTCGGCTGGGATTTTGGTTTGAGAAACCAGCACAGCGCCAGCCACAACACAGCCACCACCGCACCGATGCCGGTGATTTTCGCGCCAAGATAAAAACTTCGCGGCTCAAACCGGAACTCCACCGTCTTTTCGCCGGCATCCATCACCACGCCCATGTAATCACCGTAGGCCCGGATGACCGGCAGTTCCTTGCCGCCCGAGCGAGCCTTCCAGCCGGAGTGATAGCTTTCCGAAAGCACAAGCAGTTGTCGCGTCGGCGCGCTGGTTTTGATTTCAATGCGACCCGGCCGGTCGGTCGTGATCTGCGCCTTGCCTGCTTCGCCCGGCGTAATGTCCACGGGCTGCTCGACCACGCCGGTCGTGGCGATGTTCACCTGCGCAACGGCCTGGGTGATGTTCTCGCTGACGACAACCTGGCTCAACAGGCGGGCGCGGGGCATGGGGTCGGGAACTTGTCCCCAGCCGTTTTGCATGAGCGCCCAGCGCACGCCCGCAAGCTTCAGGCTGATGATGTCCACAGGAAGCTTTTTTGCTGGCTGAAGTCCGATGTTGCCGAGCATGAGGTTGTAGCCTTGCAACACCGGGATGCTGGTGGCGACGTAGTAGAAAAGTCGCCCATCGTTTGGCGGCAACTGGCCCATCGAGTCGCAAACCTCCTTGATGCTCTTGGGCGGCCCGCGGCGGATGATGTGATCGCGCAATCCCCAGACGGAAATTTCCACGAAGGTAAGAATCACGATTCCAAACACGGCAACACGAACGCCGCGCGCAACGAACGCAACCAGCGCTACCGCCGCCCCGATCAAAAGCAGCCCGGTGAACGCGTCGTCCACGCTGCCGAGATTTGCGTTCATCGGATTCTCCGGCTGACCACGAACGTGCATGACCCAGCCAAGCATGAGAACACTCAACAAAAGCGGCACCGCCAGCGGCCAGAGTTTCTTCAATGATGGTCTGTCCGTCTCCCGCGACCACTTCAGCAAGTCGGCAAACGCAAAGGCGGACAGGATGGCCAATGCCAGATGGAAGTGGAAGATGTAGCGCGTCGGCGCGCGGAACGCGAGGGACTTGATGCCGGGCAACTGGGAGAAGATGGGATAAACGTGGCCGTACTTGCCGAGCGCCAGCACCAGCGCGAACAACCCCAGCAGGCAGGTGACGAGCAGGAAGCGGCGCTCGCTGCCGAGTTTTTTCCAGCGGATGACCAGCCACGGAATGACGACTGCACAAAACGCGCCGGCATAAAGCCCCATCTCGTGGGTGTTGCCGTTGCCCCAGCGCCAGTCCGCGTAGTAACGATCCAGCAGCGCAAACGGCGAGATGAGTTGCGTGAGATTCCACGGATGCATCGAGAAGGACATGCGAAAGTCGAATGACGAATCGCTGCGGTTCGTGGTCGAAACCATGTCGAGCAGCGGAAGGAATTGGATCGCCCCGATCACCGCGCCAAGCAGTTTGGAGGCGATGAGCAGGAACGGTCGCGGCCAGCCAGCCCATTGCCGGATGCGAACCAGCGCAAACGCACACTCGGCGATGATGCAGAAGAACGTGAATTGCGGATGACCGCGCAGACATTGCGATGCCGTCAGCAACAGCGTGACGAGTTGGGCGCGCACGCGGGATTTATGATCCTTGCCGCAAAGAATGATGTCGTTCGACACGAGAAGCCACGGCAGATGCGCGATGCTCGCCATCGGCGCCACGTGCATGTAATGCCAGAGGTTGAATCCGCAGAACGAAAAAACCATCGCCCCGAACAGCGAGGCGGATTTTTCGAGCTTCAAGTGGCGGAAGAAGAAATACGTGCCAAGGAAGAGCGCGACGTAGCTCGCAATGAAATCCAGCGCGTAGGCCGTCGCCATCGGGAGGAATTTGTATTGCAGCCAGTGCAGCGGATGGCACATGCCCATCTCGCCTTCGCCGTGCATGTAGGCGCCGCAATAATACTGGGACGACCACAGAAAACTGTCACCGTCGTGCAACGCCTTCCAATACGTGTAGTGAGCCGGGAGGTTCGAGTTTTGAAGGTCATCGTATGAGTAGAACCGGCCCGAGAACAGCGGCCATGCCAGCACGAGGAGAATGATGACCGAGGCGGCGGTGAGCAGGCGCGTGAGGTTGCGCTCGAACGTGTCGGGCTGGGCCGCTTCAGCAAGTTTTCGCGGCTTTGCAGGGTTTGCCATGAGATCAACTTTCTTTCGCGGCAGTTTCCAGATTGCCGCCGCGTTTCCAGCCGGCCACAACCACACCAATCAACAGCAGAGTCAGCGCGTCCGCCGCCAGACTTGCGTGAATAAACCTAAGTTTCGGTTCAAAGCGGAACTCGACCGTATGTTCGCCCTTTTCTAGTTGCACCCCGCGCATGATGTAGTTGCAGCGCAACAACGGCGCTTCTTTTCCATCCACATACACCTTCCAGAACGCATCGTGCTTGTCATTCAACAGCAACACGCAGGACGCTTCCGCTTTTGCTTTCAACGCCACCTTTTGCGGCGTGTAGCTTTCGTGCGTGACACTGCCAGCTGTCGCATTGGTCTGGGTCTCTGATCTAGGAGCGGGAATCGGATCGGAGACCAAAACGGTTTGCGCGGGATCAAAATCTTTTGTCGCCAGTTGTGTGAGCGCGGCTTGATCGTTGGTAACGACCTGCCAGTTGGAATAAAGTTTTGCCCGCGGCAATGCGCCGGTGAATTCAATCAATGCCAGCGGATGTTGTTGTCCTGATAAGTTTGTTCTGGTGAGAATCGGTCCATCTGCCCGCATCTGGTAGAACTCAAACGGCATAACAGGCCGAAATCGTTTTTGTTCCGGGTCGCATAGTGGCAGCGCGTTGAAATATCCAGCGGCACAAAGAATGTAGCGCGTGTTGGTAAGCTGCCAGCGTCGCCCGACCTTGTATAAGTTTGCCGGGTTGCCGTCAAAGTTGAGCGCAGTCTCGAATTCCACAATTTCCTGCCTCTGCCGTGACATCTGAATAACGTCGAGAGACTGGATGTTGTAGTACTGAAACAGGTGTTGCTTCCACTCTTTACCGTAAACTGATTGGAGAACGTTGTGAGCCTGCGCGACGACTGGTTCCGAGCGGAACATCATCGGCAGCCAGTACGGCGCGACCGCGACCCGCTGTTCAAACGGTCTTTGGCGCAAAGCATCCAGTACCGGATTTGTAGCTGCCTCGACATATCTGGCTTTCCAATTATAGATGTCCACCCACCTCGCGCCCACGCGCGTGAGGTCAACGGTAAGAAAAATCGCCATCAACAGCACGCCCACGACAACGCGCCGCCCCGTGAAGCAGCCGCTCAACACCAACGTAAGCAGCCCGACTGCGACCGCGAGGAAAACAAGGAAAACACCCACTTGATTGATGCTGAAGCTCGCGATGGCGGCGGCGCGCTCCGCATCGAATTGAACTTCCTGGAGATGCTCCACCAGCGCAGGCTTGTTGGACGAATAAAAGAACCAGCCGGCGGCGCACGCCGCGATCGCAAGCCAGGAGAGTTTCACCCAGCGCCTGTCGAAGGCGGACGCGCTTTTCCACCACGCCTGCAACTGCGAGAAAATGTCGCGGGTAGTCGGAGCCGCCGCGTCCAGGCAGCGCTTGCCCAATCCATAAAGTCCGAAGGCAAACATGACCAGCA
>CAZFNB010000253.1:0-4714 GCA_964520235.1 uncultured Bifidobacterium sp.
GGCACGCTGGCGCACCGAGGCGGAAAAGCTCTATCCTGACTTTCGCGGGAAGCTCGTACCCGAGGATGTCTTCGACGAAGTGCAACGCTTGTTGAAGGAAAGACGTTCCAGCGGAGGAACCAAGTGAATCTTGAGACCGTACCAACGGTCGCCCATGACAATCTCCCGGCGTGGCGACGCGTCCTGCGCAACAGTGAAAATCTGTTCGTCGTTGTTCCGCTCGCGCTTTCAGTTTTACTGCCGCTGCTCGAAATCGTCCTGCGCCGCTTTCACACCGGACTCGCAGGTTCGATTGTCTTCGTCCAGAACTTCACGCTCATCATCGGCATGGCGGGCGCGGCCATCGCCGCACGGGACGGACGCCTGCTTTCGTTTTCGTCCTTGTCAGGTTTTCTGAAAGGCCGGGCAAAGGTCGCCGCCAGAATCCTGAGCAATGGAACGGCCTCGGCCATTTGCACGTTCCTTTGCATCGCCAGCGTGCAGTTCGTCCTGTCAGAAAAGACCGCCGGAGAAAAGCTCGCCTACAACATCCCCAACTGGGTCGTGGAACTCGCGTTGCCCGCCGGTTTCGGCCTGATCGCGCTCCGACTCATCTGGCACGCAGCGGATTCGTGGAAAGGCCGGCTCGTCGCGTTCGCACTGGCAGGCGCGTTGATCTGGTTCGGCATCAAGTCTCCAATCGAGCCGGAGAAACTGGTCACGCCCGCGCTCATTGCGCTGCTGCTGGCCACGATCCTCGGCGCACCCGTGTTCACAGCCATCGGCGGCGCGGCGCTGATTCTGTTTTGGGGTGGACAATCACCCATCGCTGCCATTCCGCTGAAGCACCACTCGCTCGTGACAAGCCAGTCTCTCCCGACCATTCCGCTGTTCACGCTGGCGGGATATTTTCTCGCGGAGAGCGGCGCGTCGAAACGTTTGATCCACGTGTTTCAAGCCATGTGCGGGTCGTTTCGCGGCGGACCGGCCATCGTCACGGCGCTGGTGTGCGCGTTCTTCACGTCATTCACCGGCGCGTCCGGCGTGACGATTCTGGCGCTGGGCGGATTGCTCCTGCCAGTGTTGCAATCGGCGCGTTACTCGGAGCGCGATTCACTCGGGCTGCTCACCGGCGCGGGTTCGCTGGGATTGCTTTTTCCCCCGTGCCTGCCGGTGATCCTGTATTCCATCATCGCCAGCCAGGCCCTCGCCAACCTCGGCTCCGCCAGCGTCAGCCTGAACAGCGTGACGATGGAAAAAATGTTCCTGGGCGGATTGTTGCCGGGCGCGTTGATGGTGGTGTTGACTGCGTGGTGGGGCATCCGCCGCCAGCCCAGGGAGGCCGTGGCAACACAACGATTTGATTTTGCCGAAGCCCGTCGCGCAATCTGGGCGGCCAAATGGGAACTGTTTCTGCCCGTTGTCGCGCTCGGCGCTTTGTTCGGCGGCTTTGCGACTCCGGTTGAAGCCGCGGCAGTGACGGCGGCTTACGCGCTGTTCATCACCACGGTGGTGCATCGCGACCTGCATCCGTTCAAAGATTTGCCGCGCGTGATGACCGAGTGCGGCCTCCTTGTCGGCGGCGTCATGCTGATCCTCGGCGTGGCGCTGGGCTTCACTCACTACCTCGTGCTGGAACAGATCCCCGACCAGCTTGTCGAGTGGTCCACACACGCCATCAAATCGAAATGGCTCTTTCTGCTCGGGCTGAACGTCGTGCTGATTCTGGTCGGAGGGTTGATCGAGATTTACGCGGCCATCGTCGTTGTCGTGCCACTGCTCGTGCCCGTGGGCATTGCATTCGGCATTGACCCTGTGCATCTCGGGATCATTTTCCTCGTGAACATGGAACTGGGATTCCTCGCGCCGCCCGTCGGGCTTAACCTGTTGCTTTCATCGTACCGGTTCAACAAGCCCATCCTTGAAGTCATGCGCGCTGTGTTGCCGATGTTGCTCGTGCTGTTCATCGGCGTGTTGCTGATCACCTACATTCCGCAACTGACCACGTTCCTGCCCGGGCTGATCAAATGAAATCCCGGACTGAAATTCCTTGTTGGCGCACGGCAACGCGGATTGATAGCGTCAAGCCATGAACCCGGCAAAGACAACCTGTCCCGCGTGTGGCCGTGAAATTGAGGGAACGCAGGATGTTATCTCAAACTGCCCCGGATGCGGCGCTTCATTGGCCGGAACGACAACTCATCGGATCAACTGGTGGATTTTTTTTGCGGCCCTCCTGACCCCGCCAATCCTGACGCTACTCGCGTCTCTCGCAAAAATCGAGGCAGCCGCGACTGGCATTCCATTCCTCGGAGGCGGCATCGCCGGACTCATCTGCGGCATCATGCTGGGGCGGCGCATCGGGAAATCCACAACCGCACGGGTGCTTCTCTCCATTCTGTTTGTAGCGGTGCTGGGCAGCCTCACCTTTTTCCTCAGCTTCATGGGCTGCATGGCGGGCGGGTTTCAAATGAACTTCCATTGAACCACGAATGAACTGTCCGCATTGCCAAAGGGAAATTCCCGCCAGTCACAAGTCGAACTGGTGTCCAGCGTGTGGAAGGGACTTAGTGGATGCCTCCAAAATGGAGCGTCCTTGGATTGAAGCCATCAAGTTGATAGGAATTATGGCAGCCATGCTGGTGGCCGGAGCAGTTTTGGTGATCGGGCTGCTTTTTTTAGGCTGCACATTTATTCTTCGGAGCCAAAGCATGTGAACGCCCAGCGAAACTCGGAAGGAAAACTCGGCTAACCTTTGTGCGAATGCCAAAATCACCTTCGATAATCCAGAGGTATGTTTAAAGCCCACTATGCCACGTTTGTCCTGGTTAAATTGAACAACAAGACCAACTATGAAACTCCTGCTTCTTCGCGGCCTGCTGGTTTTGGATGCCGCCGTTCTGTTTCTTCTCGGCGCGGTGCTCATCCTTGCACCTGGACAGGTTGAACGCGCCTTTCATTTCAAAGACCTGCCGCCCGCAGTCGGCTACATGATCGGCATGTGGGGCTGCGCGGTTGCAACGATGGGCTTCGGCTACCTCGTCGCAGCCACGAATCCGCTCCGGCATCGCGTTTGGATTCAAGTCGGCATCGCTCGTGGAGTTCTGGAATGTGCGCTGGGATTGATCTATCTCTCGCGCGGGACTGTGACGTTCCAACAGGCCGGCCTGGGCGTCATCGTCGCCGCGATGATTTCCATTGCCTACATCGCGCTCTACCCACGCCAGCCGAGACTCGACAAAACGCCCGGCGGCGAAAAAACTCAAACACAAGCCTCGCCATGAGCGAAATCAAATTTGCCTGCCCGGGTTGCAACCAGCACATCATCTGCGATGGCGACTATGGCGGCATCCCCATCGAATGCCCATCCTGTCGGCAAACGATGTTGGTGCCGAAGCTGAAAGCCTTTCCACGTGCACATCCGCAATCCGTGGTTGTCGCGTCAAAACCTCCGGCTTCCCGCCCTCAAACATCGAATACATCCGCCATGGATTGGTTCACCGGAAAGAAATGGGCTGAACATTACCGCGATTCGACGGACGGCTTGCTCGGCGAAATTTCAACCGGAATTTTGGTCACGATTGCCGGCGTTCTCGTCATGGCCATCGGATTGCCTTTGATTGGTCTCGCGGTCTTGTTTGCCGGATGTGGAGCGTGTGGAATGTGAAAACGTCTCCTCCCAAGGTCAATCTGCTCGATCAACTGCTCAAGCGAACCACGTCGCGCTGTCCGGCCTGTCACGTGCCCTGCCCCGCTGAAGTCTGGCGCACCGGCGGGATTCCATCGAAAGTTTTCCTCAAGCGCACCTGCCCCGAACACGGCGAGGCCAGCGTGTGCATCGCGTCGGACGCCCGATTCTACTGGCTCGCCAAAGGCAGGGCGGAGAACGACTGCTGCAACGGCGTGCAGGTAGGGCGCGTCACTCCGTGCGCGCCGAACCTCGGAATTTCGGAAAGCGGCGCGCACGGAGTGACGCGCCCTGCCAGTGCTTGCTATTCCGCTGACGGCAGCGGCCTCGGCACTCTGGGCCGCAACGCTGATCCGGGCGACGCGCTGGGTGTGATGGAAAAACTCGCCACCTGCCTTTGCCTCATCGAAATCGTCCACTCCTGCAATCTGCCCTGCCCAACCTGCTACGCGAATTCTCCGCTCGGCACAGGCGCGAAGGTGGACGCCGTGCCGCTCGACGATTTGCAAAGGCGCATCGCCGGCGTCATCGAGCGCAAGGGCAAGATCGAGATTCTCCAACTCAGCGGCGGCGAACCGACGTTGCATCCGCAATTCTTCGAGTTGTTGCGTTGGTTGCACGCGAACCCCAGGATTGATTACGTGCTGCTTAACACGAACGGAGTCCGCATCGCGCACGACGATGCATTTGCCGCCGAACTCGCGCGCACGTTCCGTTACGGAAAATTTCAACTCTATCTGCAATTCGACGGCGTGCAGGAAGCCGGGCAGCATTTCCTGCGCGGCGCAGACTTGCGCGCGACTCGAGAGCGTTGCCTCGAACGGTGTCGCGAGATGAAACTGCCTGTCACGCTTGCGATGACCGTGACACCGGAGAATCTGCCATTCCTCTGGGATACGATCTCGTTCGGCCTGCGCTGGCCGAACGTGCGCGGGATTTCTTTCCAGCCGATGTTCGGGAGTGGGCGGATTCCACAGGCTGGTGGAGCGAGCGCCCCTGCGAGCCGGCTCGTCAGCAGCCTCGCCCCACCAATAGAAAACGTCGCGC
>CAZFNB010000254.1:0-4692 GCA_964520235.1 uncultured Bifidobacterium sp.
CTGCCGGGGCTTCGATTTCGAGCGGGGGCGTGATCACATGGACACCAACTGAGGCTCAAGGACCGGGAACAAACACGTTTACGACGCTTGTGACTGATAACGGTGGATTCACAGCGATGAATTCTTTCACCGTGATTACAACGGAGACAAACACCCCACCGCAGCTTCAAACACAGGCGAATGTCACGATCGCTGAACTAAGCACGTTGACTCTAACGAATGCAGCGACAGACATTGATCTGCCAGCGAACATTATTTCCTATCAACTATTGAATCCGCCCGCAGGCGCAAGCATCAGCAGCAACGGCGTGATCATTTGGACGCCAACGGAAGCGCAAGCGCCATCCACCAACGTGATGGTGACGGTCGCAAGCGATGGAATTTCGAGTGTGACAAACAGCTTTATTGTCGTCGCCAATGAAGTGAACAACGCCCCAACAGCCATGAACGACACTTACTTCACCACCAACTCGACGATGACGGTGACCGCTCCTGGCGTGCTTTCAAACGACAATGACATCGATATTCCGACGAACACTCTGAGCGTTGTATTGATGAGCGGGCCGTCAAATGGCACGCTGACATTGAGCAGCAATGGCGGATTCACATACACCCCCGCGCCAAATTTCAGCGGTGTGGACTCGTTCACTTATCGTGCCAGTGATGGAATGACAACGTCAGCGGTGGCCACGGTAAGCATCACGGTGTCGAATCGTCCGTTTGTCATCACTTCAATCGTTGTGAGTGGCGGCGTGGCAACGATCGAGTGGAATTCCGAACCCGGCAAGACGTACCGTGTGCAATACAAGAACAACATAGGAGATTCACTGTGGAGCAATTTGTCGCCGGACGTCACAGCGACAAATCAGTCCACAAGCATCACGGACTCATTGGGGAGCAATCCGCAAAGATTCTACCGGGTTCAAATTGTTGAGGCAGTCACCGCTCCACCGCCAACCATTCTATCCCTGACTGTCACAAATGACATTGCAACGATTGTGTGGTCGTCGGTTGCAGGTAAAAATTATCGTCTCCAGTATAAGACAAATATCACCGATGTAACATGGGTGGATATTTTACCGGACGTGACGGCCATCGGTACGAACACCAGTGGCACGAACGCGTTGAGTGGAGCGACACAAAGATTTTTCCGGGTTCGACTCATGCCATAAGCTCGGTGGAACGGCGGAAAAGAAAACAAGGGAAACAACAGGCGCATGAACGCGGACGGGATTTGAAACCATGCAGATAAACGCAATAGACTATTTTGAAAACGGAGCCCTGCTCAAATGCAGGAACAAAATCGCTGTCAGAGACGCAGCGAGAGAATATACATTTGCGCAGCTTGAGCTTTATGCGAAGAATCTTGCGGCACTCATCCTAAAACGGGGAGATTTCATTCGCAAACCGATCCCGGTTTTTCTCCCCAAAAGCATGGGTAACATAGTGGCCGACGTGGGGATTCTATACAGCGGCAATGCTTACGCCAATCTCGACTACAAGTCCCCCGCGCAACGCGTCAAAGGCATGCTGGACAACCTTGCGCCTGTGATGATCATCACATCAGCAGCGCATGTCCCCGCGCTGGAAGCATTGGGTTATTCGCGTGACAAACTGCTTTTTGTCGAGGATGCGATGGTGGAGGAGACGCTTTACGACAATACGCTTCTTCTCAAGCGCATTGATTCGCGACTCATTGATACCGATCCCTATTGCATCATACATACCTCGGGTTCGACTGGTGTTCCGAAGGGTGTCGGTCTCAGCCATCGTGCCACGATAGATTTCATAGACTGGTCGTTTGACACGCTGAGCCTGGACGGAAGTGAAGTCATGGCGAGCCTCGCACCGATTTATTTTGACGCTTACACGCTTGAATTCTGGATGATGCTGGCCAAAGGCTCGACCTGGGTGGTCGTTCCGGATTCCTGCGCCACATTTCCGGTAAAACTGGTGGAATTCATCTCCAAAGGCGGCATCAATTTCATCTTCTGGGTGCCCACCATCATGGTGAACATCGCCAATCAGGATCTGCTCGCGAAAGCTGACGTGAGCAAGATCACGAAAGTCTTTTTCATCGGCGAGGTATTTCCAACAAAGCACCTCAACTATTGGAGGCGGCATTTGCCACAGGCGACATTCGTCAATTTGTATGGCCCGATTGAGATCGTTGTTGCCTGCACCTACTACATCGTTGACCGCGAGTTTTCGGACGACGAAAAAATCCCGGTCGGTTTCCCGATGCGAAACACGGAAATTCTGATCCTCACCGATGACAACAAGCTGGCCAAGGTTGGTGAGACCGGAGAAGTGTGTGTGCGTGGTTCGTCGCTGGGGCTGGGCTATTGGAACAATCCCGAACGCACCAACAAGGGATTCACTCCGAACCCCCTGAATCCGCATTATCCCGAGTTGATTTATCGTACGGGTGACTCCGGTTGCTGGAATGATCGCGGTGAAGTGATGCTATTCGGGCGAAAGGATTTTCAGATCAAGCATTCCGGCTATCGAATTGAACTCGGCGAGATCGAGCATGCGGTTCTGCAGATTCCCGGCGTCAAGAACTCCTGCGTGGTGTACAACCACGAGAAAAAGGAGATCGTCCTGTTCTACGAAAGTGAAAAGGAAATGACGCCGGCAGCCATCCGCGAAAAGCTCGGCCCGCTGATTCCAAAATACATGATGCCGACGGTCTTCAACTGGATGGAACAGATGCCGCGCAATCCGAACGGTAAGATTGATCGAGCAACTCTTGTTGCCAAGGTGAACCAGCCGAAATGAGTCCAGTAACAACAGTCGGCCAGGTGTTCGAGGCCATCCAGCAGGCAAAAGCCGGCGCACCGGACTTCTGCACGAACTTCTTTCCGGTGGAGAGAAAGCTACAGGACTGGATTGAACGTGCCGAATTGTCCGCGGAATTCCGCACTGGAGCCGCGTTCTTTTTGCGGCGAGACCGAGATTTTCAACACCTCTATTACTGTGCGTCGAGTATGACGGCGCTCAAGCGCGAATTGTCCTCACTGAAGGAAATTAGATCCGGAAAAATCGTCCTCGATATTCTTGGCAAGGAATCAAGCTTGAGCGACATGCTTGCCGTTTGGGAAGTGATGGGGTTTCGTCGTTACACCAGATTGTTTCGCATGGCTCGGATGACTTCGGCTGCCGGCGAAACCGCGCTCAACAGCGATGACACTCTTGCTCTCGCAACACCGGCTGATGCCCGGTCTGTCTTGAATCTGATTGAACAGGAATTCAACCGGTATGGCGAACAGTTGCCTCTGTTATATGAGATTGAAGCTGCGATTGCCGCCGGGCAGATTATTGTCGCGCGTCGCGATGCTGAGATTGCCGGTTTGTTGTTCTTCGAGACGCAGGGAGTCACATCCACGCTGCGTTTTTGGGCCGTTGATGGAAGATTTCGTTCGCTGAAGCTCGGCTCCGGCTTGATGCGCCGGTATTTTGCGACTCAAAATGCCGTGCGCCGGTTCGTGTTGTGGGTGGCCGCCGACAATCTGAATGCGGTGCAGAAATACAGGCACTATGGTTATGCTCCGGACGGGTTGGTGGACCATGTGCTGGCCAATGAATTTATCCGATCATGAAATCCATAGCAGACATCTTGAAGGAAATCCGCCCTGAATTTGATTTTGGGGCATCGCAGGACTTCATCTCCGACGGCATGTTGGATTCGTTCGACATTGTCACGTTGGTGTCGTCGCTCGACAAAAATTTTGGCGTTTCGATCCCCGGCACCGAAATCGTGCCGGAGAATTTTCAAAATATCGGCACAATCGAGGCGTTGCTGCGTAAAAGCGGCGCGAAGATATGAATTTTAGCTTTCAGAACAAACGCATCTCGGGCATCTGCGTCGTGCTTCCCGCGAACGAACGGTCGTTCATCGAGGAAATGCGAAACTACAACTTTCCCGAGGGTCGTTCGCTAAAGCTCAAGGAAGTGATGGGTTACGACAAGCGACGGCTTGTCGAGCCGGACGTGTGCGTCTCCGATCTCGCGGTGTTTGGCTTGAAAAACATGTTCGAGCGGGGCTGGCTGAAGAAGGAAGATGTGGATGCGCTGTTGTTGGTCACACACACGCCCGATTTCATCGCGCCCCCTACGAGCAACATCATTCAGGGAAAGCTTGGCTTGAAGCGTGACATGCTCTGCATGGACATCAGCCAGGCGTGTGCCGGGTTCGTCATCGGGTTGATGCAAGCTTTCATGTTGTTGGAGCAGGACAGCGTGAAGAAGGTCGTGCTTGTCAATGCTGACGTGATGAGCCGCAAGGCTTCACCCAAGGACAGGAACATTTATCCACTCATTGGTGACGCAGCAACGATAACAATCATCGAGCGTTCCGCCGAGCCGTGCAAAATCCACGCGGCGCTGAAAATGGATGGCGCGCAAGGCGAAGCTCTCATCATACCCGCCGGCGGCATGAGGATGCCGTGTTCCACGCAAACCGCTGTGTTGGAAGACGTGGGCGACAACAATCTCCGGGCGAAAGATCATCTCAAGATGGATGGCTCGGCGATTTTCAATTTTGTGCAGCTCGAAGTTCCACCGCTGATCGAGGGGTTGCTTTCCAGCGCCGGAAGTTCGGTGGAATCAGTGGATTACTTTCTCTGCCACCAGCCCAATCGTTTCATGCTCCAAAAGCTTGCGGACAAGATGAAAATTCCTTACGCGAAG
>CAZFNB010000255.1:0-4689 GCA_964520235.1 uncultured Bifidobacterium sp.
CTCGCCCCCTTCGCCAGGAATGCCCACAGGCACCGGATAACCGGGAGCGGCTCCCGGAAAAGCCCCGCATCCACCACTACAACTGCTCGGCAACGTGGAGGTCATTTGCTCCACCCACACGCCGGTGTCGGCACCAACCTTCGGCTTGGTGACTTCCTCGGCACGAATCAACGCGCCACGGATTTCATTCAAAATTTGCGCCCAATAATAGCGGTCTTCGGCCCAGACAGCGATCTGATCGAGTTCGTCGCGGGTCTTTTTCAACTCGCCAAAAACCTTGGTGAACTGCTGGTCGCGGGTGCGCGGCTGAGTCATCTCTTGTTCAAGTTTTTCCTGCTGCTCCTTCTTCACCCCAGCCAGTTTCTTGAACAATAATCCAACGAGGAAGCCCATGATCACCAACAGGGCGAGTGTACCGATGAAGAACGGTTTTTTCTGGTTGAAACTCTGCCAGCGCAATGTGCTCTCCGGCATCAGATTCAATTCGACCGGGCAGTTGGCCATGTTGCGGAGACCCAGACCGACCACCTCACCCAACGAATGCGCCACACGCGAAAGCTCCTCAAGGTTCACCGCTGGATCAATCTGCACGTTGCGGAACGGATTGAAGTATTCCACCGGAACATTCAGCTTTTCCGCAAAGAACTGCGCCGTGTAGGGCATGATGGATGCACCGCCCGCCAGGAACAATCGTTGCGGAGCCGAGCCGCCCTGCTGGCCACGATAAAATTGCAACGTCTGATTGACCTGGATGTGCAGACGGGTCATGAACTGGCGCGCAATCTTGGAAATCGCCGCCTGATTCGGATTCTCCGGCTCTTCATACGCGCCGCCCAAGCTGACAAAACCCTCGTCAATCTTGATTTTTTCAGCCGCATCGAACTTGAGCTTCGACTCGTTTGAAAAATCCTGCGTGATGGCGTTCGCGCCAAGGTTGATGCTGCGGGAGAAAACCTTGCCCTTCTCGAAGAACAGCAGGTTGCTCGTCTTCGCGCCGATGTCGAGCAGCATCGTGCAGTCTTCAAGATCGCCGTAGTTGTAACGAAACGTGTTGCACAACGCAGCGGGTGACACATCACAAATCTGCAGATGCAGCCCGTTCGCTTCGGACGTGCGGAACAAGCCTTCGACAATGTCGGACTT
The DNA here is from genome assembly GCA_964520235.1 of uncultured Bifidobacterium sp. Lineage (GTDB taxonomy): Bacteria > Verrucomicrobiota > Verrucomicrobiia > Limisphaerales > JADLHS01 > JADLHS01. Next base: position 1,144 of record CAZFNB010000255.1, read on the forward strand.
GATCGCCACGAGCATGACTTCCAGTTCGTTGTTCGGCGTCGTGCCGAGAATCTGGTAGTCCCAGACCACTTCTTCGAGCGGGAATGGTACATTCGAACGCGCCTCGAACTCGACGATCTTGGAAACCTTGCTGGCATCCTCCACCGGGGGCAGCTTCACGAACTTGGAGAAAACGTGGAAGCCCGGCGCGCAGACGTTGATGTCCTTGGCCTTGATGCCACGCTCGGCAATGAGCTCTTGAAGCGTCTTGAGAATGAGCGCCTCGCGTTTGGCCTCCTGCGACCCCTCAAGCCCAAGAGACTTGATGGCGTATTGCTTGAGCACAAGACCGCCGGCCTCGTTCACTTCGAACTCGGCCAGCTTGAGACTGCCCGCCCCAAAGTCCACTGCCAGAAAAGATGACTTCGCGTTTAACATTCGCCGTCGTGTCGCTGGTTCAAACTGGATTTCGACGCCACCTCAAAAAATTTCTCAAGGAAGCTCGCGTTGACTAACGCAATTCTACCGGGCGGTCAAACAGAAAAACATTTGAACGGATGAATTCATGATTGACGCGATTGCATCGTCAGCAGGCTTGAACTCAAAAAAAACCATCCTCTCCACGCCGGCCATTGCCACGGTGCGCTCTGCATTCGCGGCGACAATTCGTTGTGGAAGTTAAAAGGCTCGTAATTTTTCACCAAGCCCCCAGACTCGACTTCAAATCAAGCCATGTCCGAACACAAGGCCATCGTCAGTTGGAAGCGAACGAGTCCCGACTTTCTCAAAGGCAGATACTCACGCGAGCACACCTGGACTTTTGACGGCGGACTCAGCGTGCCCGCCTCGCCGTCGCCATCTGTCGTGCCCGCGCCATGGTCGAATCCCGCGCACGTTGATCCCGAGGAGGCATACGTGGCGTCCATTTCCAGTTGCCACATGCTCACCTATCTTTACCTCGCATCACGGGCAGGCTTTCAAGTGGACAACTACGATGACGAGGCTGCGGGATTCATGGCAAAGAATGAGAAAGGCGTTCCGTGGATCAGTTCCGTGACGCTTCGTCCAAGGATCGTTTACAGCGGCGGGAAACTTCCAACACCCGCCGATGAGGAGCGTCTTCATCACGAGGCCCACGAACAATGCTTCATCGCCAACTCCATCAAGACAGAAATCACAATAGCCAGACCTTGACCCGCACAGCAATCCCCTGACTGTGTTCGTTTCCGGTTTTCGACCAGGGAATCCTGTTTCTCGGCGGGGTTGACTTGGAGGCTGACACGACGGCCAATCTTGTGCCGGGATGCTGGACTTTGTTGTGGAAACCTCAAACTGTAAAACCACCACTCGCGTCTCGGAGCTTGACAGCATTTTGCGCGAGCGGAAACTCCCGTGAAATGTCCCCGGCTCAAAAACAAACTTCCCGCAACCGGAATGCGACCAAAGGCAAAGCCCAGCCATCTCAGGCCGCTACACCAACGCACGGGGTTGACATCCTGAATTTCGGCCTGATCTGGCTGACGCTCGTGCTGGCGTTGAGATGGCCGTTCGAGTTGTTCCTGTTTTCCTATATCGTCCTTGGACCGCTGCACTATCTGACTGAAATCAACTGGCTGGACAAACAGAAATACTTTCTGAGTTCGGGTGACGGTCGTGGGTTTGTCTGGAGCATGGCCCTGCTGGTGTTGCTGCTCACTGCCGGCACGTTCTTCCCGCAAACGGCCTCCCTGAAATGGACCAAGCCGTTGTACGATGCGGTTTACGGTGCGCCGGGCAATCCGTTTGCGGCGGTCGTGGAATGGAGCTGGTGTTTGATGTTGGTCGCCTTTGTGACGGCGGCGGCGTGGCTGTTCACCGAACGCTGGGCATTGCGTGCGCCCATCATCGTGTTCTGCATCTTCAGTTCGCTGTTCTTTTACAAAGTGCCGCTTGCAGGCATCGTCTTTGGATTGTTGCTGCCCACACTCGTCCACGTGTTCCTGTTCACGTTCTTGTTCATGTGGTACGGCACGCTTAAGACCCGCAGCGGTTTCGGGTATCTGAACCTTGCCTCGATGGTGCTTGCCGTGCTCATCATCGCCTTCCGCTCCGTGCCGTCGGAAACTATCTACATCAGCGACTCGGTGATTCAACTCACACTCGCCAGCGCCTTCCACCAGATCAATTACCTGATCAACCACTGGTTCGGACTCATGAACGACAACAAAGCCGACCTGGCTTCACCGGCATTCTTCAAGGTGCAATCCTTCATCGCGTTCGCCTACACCTATCACTATCTAAACTGGTTTTCCAAAACCTCCATCATCAAATGGCATCAGGTCGAAAAAAAGAAATTCGGCATCTCGGCGATCATCTGGGTGGCGTCGCTCGCTTTGTATAAAGTGGATTACCGCCTGGGATTCGCAGCCGTCTCCGTGTTAAGCCTGCTGCATGTCGTGCTCGAATTCCCGTTGAACTTCGTCTCCATGCGCGCCATCGGCGGGGCGCTCCTGCCGAAACGCAAACTCGCGTGAAGCATTGTCCCGGCAACTGGATCAAATAATCCCCGCCAGCTCCTGCAAAGTGCGCCAGTTTTCGAGGCGTTCTTGTTTGGCTTTGAGCAGCGTCTCGCTCGGGTTGCCGTCTTTGTCTGTAGCTGCGTTCGTGAGAACGCGGCTGACTTTTCTCCCGCCGCAGGTGCGCGCGAAACGGATGAAGTCATAAACTTCGTTCGTCTTCGGTTCGATGAAGAAATCCAGTTTCTCGGACGGATTGCCCTGGAGGCTGAAGCGTTGCGCGATCTTGTCGCCTTTGCGCGGATCGTAGATCAGCACTGGGAACGTGCGCGTGTCCACGGCCTCTTGACTTGTAGCAGCGGACGTCAGTCCGCTCCATCTGAAGTCCGTGAAGTGTGAGCCGACTCACGTCGGCTGCTACCCGCATCAGAGGAACGTGTTCAGGTGCATCATGCAAATCTGCGCGAGTTCCTTGCGGCGCTCGATCTTGCCGGGAATCTTCATGCCGTGAACGCTGAACTTCGTGTTCTGGTTCAAGTGACTAACTTGCCTTTGTAAGGCCGATAAGTGCTTTGGCCCGACCAACCGCCGCGATCCATCACTTCCTTGAGCAACTCTGGCCGACAGCCCTTGTTATCAAGGTAATAATAAACCTCCAGACAGGCGACGTTGCTCTCGCCGTCTTGCGCGGCGATTTCCGGATCGGCAAGTATGCGGAGAAATCCTTTGGCCTCCCACTCCGCCAGACACCGCCTGGCTTTTGCCCAATCTTTCCAAAGCTGTCCAAAGCCCGTTTCGCGAACAAATTCCCGGGCCGTAAGGCGGAGCGGGGCATGCTCCAACTGGTCGAGTTGGGAGTTCAACCGCCATCGAATCATTGATTCTTCCTCTGACATTATTTGCTCCTGACCAGACGGGACAAAGCCACGCATGCTGCGACTTACAAAATTTCAGAGCACTGGTAATACGAAACATTCATTCCGGGCGGCAAGGATGCCCGCCCTCTACGGCAGCCACGGAGGCACGGGGCGGGGACATGGGTGACGGTGGAGGGCATGGACATGGGTGAGGG
>CAZFNB010000256.1:0-4688 GCA_964520235.1 uncultured Bifidobacterium sp.
GCGAGCGTCGAAGATGAACGGTTTCATCTTGGGATTCCAACGCTTGGTCTGGTGTCCGAAGTGAACACCCGCTTCCAACAATTCTTTGACTCCGATGCTTAACATGTTTCCTTTGGTTGCGATTCCAGGTTTTCCCCGAAACATCCCGCGGAACACGGGATTATGTTTGATGTTGTTCGGCTCCCGCATCCGCACGTTGCCGTGGCGGAATTGCCCTCACACGAAGGCAGGGAAGCCGTTTGCCCTTTTCACCGGATTCCCGACGAAAGGAGCGCAGAGGTTATCAGCCTTTTACCCCGTGGCAATGGAATTTTTGGGGGAATTTCATCCGGCGGCTTGATTCGCCAGACGAAGTTGCTAGCATCCGCGCGATGAAACTTCTCCTGTCAACGGTGGTGTATCTGGTGATTGCGGCGGTTTTGGGCGCAGGCATCATTTTGATGATGCACGGCAAGCCCGCTCTGCTCATCGCCTCCGTCATCGTTTACCTGCTGGTCTTCGCCAAGGTCGGCTGCTCCTCGCACTGAACGGTTTGCCTCTCACCAGGAGGCAGACGGAACCGCCATGCTTTTCTCTATCGCAGGAATCACCTGCGACCACGAAGCGCAATTGGCATCCGCAAGCCCGGCTGCAACGCCTGTGGCTGCCGCGGACGAAACAGATGTTCCGCGCGAACCAAACACCTGCCCGTTGAAGGGAAACAACACCGCACCCGGCGCGGCAACGTCCGGCTTTGTTCCCACGTTCGCGTAGGACGCAACCTTTCCCCGCTCCACCGCCGTGACAGACACCACCTGTGGATATGCTGCGGGAAAAAATGGCTCGCTGCTCCCGTCGTTGCCAACTGCGGCAAACACGGGAATGTTCCTGGAAGAAAGCTGCTGAACGACATCACGCAACAAGGGGCTTTCCCCGTAACCGCCAAGGCTCGCGTTGATGACGGTGGCCCCGCGATTTGCGGCGGTGATCATTCCCTTTGCCACGTTGAATGTGTTTGCCGATGATCCCTGCCCGAATACATCCACGGAAATGACCCGGACGGAACTGCTGTTGCGCCCTGAAGATTGCATCGCCTGAAACATCGCGTTTGCCATTGCGGTCGCGTGCGTCGGCTGGCTGATGTCGGTGGACGAATCCCCGGCAACGGCGTTGCGTTCCTTGACGAAACCTTCCATCTGCCCGAGTGATTGCAAAGCGGTGTCCACAAGGCCGACGACGACCTTGCACGCCTCGGCTTTTGGAGGATCAAGTTTCAGATTCGTATCGGGTGCAGCCATTCCGCTGACGGTTTCGGGCGTGAACGGCACATCAAGAAGATAATTATTCTCGACGCTTGTCACATCCGGGTTTGTGGCAAGAACCTTCCTGGCCCATTCAAGCGTTTCGTCGTCGTCGAACTGGAGTTGATACGCATTCAGTTCCGGGATGCGTCCGACAACTTTCGCGTGCAACATGCGTGCAAGCGCCTCCACATCCGTGCCTGGCTTGACGCGGATGGTCAGTTCGCGCGGGGCAACCTTCGCCTTGACCACGGGCTTTCTTGCATCACCCCGCATCTGGCGTGTGGCGTTGCCGAGATGACTGCGGAAGACATAGAGTCGCGTGGGCGCATTGCTGCCGGGCACCATCGAGAAGTTCAGATCACCGAGAAGCTTCCGCAACGCCTCGCCCGCAGGCAGATCGCTGAACTTGGTGGACGGCTTGAAAGTCAGTTCAGGTTCGACGAAGACATTCCAGCCGCTTTTCACGGCAACGACTTCGAGCAACTCGTAAAGATTCCAATCGCGGACATCGGCGGAAACACGATCCTGCCCGCGCTCCCATGAAATCACATTCGTCGCGCCTGTCGCAGCCAGCGCCCTGCCTCCCGACAACATCAACAGGCATGCCGCCGCAAGGAGCAGATTTTTGATTGATCGCGTCATCATCCGTTGGAAATCAAACAGGGTCGGCGTGTTCAAATCAAGTCATTGCGTGGAGCGCACGCGATAGAAGCGCGGCGACGAGGCATTGTTTGTTTCAGACCAGATGCCGGATGAGTTGGTAGGCGTGACCGCACCGCGCAACGCATAGGTGTTCGTCACAATCGTGGCACTGAGCACTTCATAATGCCGCCCTGCCGTCGCAGGCCAGGTGAGCGTGGGCGCGGCCCCGCCGATTCCCACTGAGAACGGAGGCTCGTTGCCGATGATCCGAAGCCACTTCGTCTCCGTGCGGTATTGTCTTCCATCATTGCGCACGGCCAGCCCCCAGAACGGATGCAGCCCGACGTGAAGGTTCGTCGCAGGCACGGAAAAATTCGCCGTCTGCGCATTGCTGACCGTTGACCACAATCCGCCGGTGGTATGCAGTTCGATTCGATTGATGGTGTTCGTGCTCGCCACGACAGAAAACTGGAGCGTCGTTTCCAGCGCGGTGTTCGTGCCGCCGTTGAGCACGTTGAAAGTGGCGGAGAAATTTGTGTTCGCGATGCGGACGGTTCTGGAGATTCGTTTCTGTGTCCGCACGTGACTGCCTTCATAGGCCACGACGGTGAATTCATGCCAGCCATCGGCCTGCGTGGTGGTGTTGAATCCGAACGTGAGCGGAAGATTCGTGAGACCGGCGGTGACATAAAGATGATTGCGTGGACGGAGGTCGGCAACGTTTTCATCCAACCTGCCGGAACTCGACGGCAAAACAGTCAGCGGCCCGGAATCCGTGAACACGACCTGGATCTGCGATTCAGGCCAGCCGGGGGATCGCGACCGCAGATTGAACTCCGCCGCAGGCAGACCAAAGAACAACAGATACGACAACACATCCTCCGCGATAACGCCGTCCACGTTGGTCAGGCTGGAGTTGGTGTTGATGCTGTTGGCCAGCGCTTGAAGCAGTACAGAAGTATCGGCGTTTCCCGCCGAATTTGTGACAGCCACCGTGACCACGGAGCCGTTGGTCTTGGTGATCGCCACCTGCAACCACGTGCCATTGACCGGGGAGTTGGTCACGACAAAATTCCGGATGCCAAACGCGTGCGTGTCGAGAAAGTTTGTACGCGCAGCGGAGACATACGTCGCCCGCACGGCTGCCGTACCGATGTAATTGCTCGTGGTCGTTGTAAGATTGACACCTTTGACGGCAATGTTGGTGGATTGCAATTCGATGCGGTCACCACGAGCCGAAGCCACCACCTTTGTCTGCGACGCGAAGGCGTTCGCATTCAACCTGGCGGTGAGATTGGAAGTCACCGCTTTGATCGTCTGGTTCGCCGGGATGGTGAAGTTGGTGGTCACCCCGTTCAGTGTCACATAAAGGACGTTGTTAGTACGCGGCGGGATGTTGGTGATGGTCTGGGCATACAATCCGTCCACGAACAAGTCCACCTGCTGGATCGGGCGTTGAATGGAGTCCGCATCGAACTGAAACGAAAGATTCGTCACACCAGCGATCACAGCGCTGTCCGGCGGATTCAGCCATTGTCCGGCGGCAGGTTCGGCGAACGGTGCGGCAAGAGGTTCACCCACGAGGATTCCCTGATATGGATTGGTCACGCTTTGGTAGTAACATTCCGCAATGTTGAAGCCCCGGGATTGAAGGAAATAGTTTCTTGGCGTCGCGAACTTGGCGAGATACGCGCATGGCTCGATGACCGTGCCGTAACTCGCCGTCGCCCCCGCGCTGATGAAATCGAGCACGCGTGTATGATCGGGACTGCCAAACAAATTTCCGCTGTAAGAAGTCAGGTCATCAGCCATTGCTCCAGGAACAAAGGAACTGCCCGCCATGTTGTAAAATTGCACACCATTCTGGAAACCCAGAAGCGCACCCAGGCCATAGCTGGTGTAGGTGTTCGTCAGTTGCACCGTGTAGTTCCCGCGCACGCTCGTATCGAAGTCGGCGTCATCCGCAAGCCAGTAGCGGATGTTACGCCCGTAGTCGTAGCTCTTGGCGATGTAGGACGGCTGGGACGGAAACGATCCGTCGCTCATCACACCGCGATCCACAATGGCCCTGGCCTGCGCGAGGTTGCTCGATGTGATCATCATCACGAGCCAGGAATTGCTCGTGGCGCTCAGTGGCGGCGTCTGGCGGAAAATGGATTCACTATTGGCGTAGTCGCTGTCACTGGCCGGCGCAAGATTGCAGGAAGGCAATCCGTTCGGGCAGCTCGAACATCCGTCCGGCTTGAATCCGTAGTGCAGGGCGGACGTGGTGCTGTTCGTGCCGCTGGTGGTTGTCGAACCCGTCGTGAGCGAAACCCGGTACGGGATGTCCATCGAAAGCACGACATAGTCAATCTGGTTGGTCAGCCGCCGGCCTGCCAGCATGTTGGTGAACGGCGCGCGCAACACACTCTCAAAATTCGCGCGGGTCCATTCGGTGTTGCCGCCCGTCCAGTTGATGCGAAGCACGTTTTCGGAGGGAACGCCGCGCTTTTCGCAATAATAGTTCCCGAGTTGAAGTGAATTCGTGCTGTTGGTGTTGACGATGACCACGACGTTCAACCCGCTGCCACCCGCGAAAAGGTTCAAGGCCGCCGCAAAGAACAACACCACGGCCAGATTGATTTCGTTTCGGATGGTCACAGGCCTATTCTCACCCAGACTTTTGCAGCCGTAAAGCATCACAGCCAAACAAAAACGCCAACCTCGACGAACAAGGTTGGCGTGGTGATTTTTTGCGTCTTCATCCCGGCAACGCGCTGG
>CAZFNB010000257.1:0-4676 GCA_964520235.1 uncultured Bifidobacterium sp.
GCACGAACGGAATTCCGGCGAAATACGAACAGCGAAAACTTGAAGCGCCCGAACTCTACAACCTCAAACGGGACATTGGGGAAAGCAGGGACGTCGCCGCGGCAAATCCGAAGATCGTTCAACGTCTGTTGGCGCTGGCTGACGCTGCGCGGGCCGATTTGGGCGATACGCTTACGGGCCGGAAAGGCAGCGGGGTGCGCGAACCGGGACGGGTCATGGAATTTAAATGAGTGCAGGCTTCAAACGCCGTCGCCGCGATCACTGTCAATCACGAGCCGAATTAAACCAATGAAAAAGTCCCTGCACACTTCGATCTCGATCCTCGTCGGCGTTGCACTCTTCAGCCTCGGTGGTTGCGCAACCTCTCGACCAGTCCGAACCTCCGCCGCCGAATCCGTCGCGCCGCCCAAGGTCGATGCGGCCATGCGTTTGATCGGGGCGACCGCGCAATTGACGGAAATCGCCCACGTCACGCGACTGCCTGCGAACTACATTTGGGCGACGCTCAAGGACCGCGCACAGGATGCGACGATCAATGCCGCTTTCGAAGCGGCCTTGGCCCAGGATACCCGTGAATCCCGCCTGGCGTTGCTCCGCGCATTGGAACTGAAATTCATCCACGATCCGAAGGTTTCCGGGCTCGATGTCCTCGGGCCGGAATTGAGCAAACACTTTCGCGAGTTCGGGTGGCACGAGGATGATTTTCCCGGCGGACCGAAAGGACCCAACGAACAATTCGCCGACGTGATGGTGGACACGCTCGATCTCGTGCGCCCCGAACGTCGCGCCAACAGCACGCGCGACGCCGTCGTCCTCCGCGCCGAGGCTACCGAGCCGGTCTGGAATTACATCACCAATCAATGGGTGACCGTGCCGGGTCAGGAGCGTTGGAAACTTAATCGCCATGCGCTGGAGTCGTTCATTCGCATGCGCGCGCAGGCGAAGGCCGAGGGCGTTGATCTGATTATCGTTTCAGGTCATCGTTATCCGCAGGTTGCTCAAGCGAACGCCGCGCGCGCTGGCAATCCCAATGCGGTCGCGAGTTTTTCCTCCCACTCGCTTGGCCTCGCGATTGATTTCAAGATGAGCCACCGCGAGGATTTCAAAATCAAAGAGACCGGCACGGATTCGATGCCGGAACTCGTGCGCATGCGCGAATCGCCCGTGCACAAATGGCTGTTGCTGCGCGGCGAGGAATTCGGCTGGTATCCCTACCAGAACGAACCGTGGCATTGGGAATACAATCCGCCCGGCTTCCGCGAAATCTACTGGGGCGACTCCCCCGGCGGCGCGCCGGAACGGGGAATCATCGTTGATGAGCCGTGAAGAGCTTGTGGCTGCGTTCGTGAGAACGCGGCTGACTTTTCATCGATTGCGGAATAATCTCCGAACCGTGAGTAATCCAGACCTCCATCACCTCACCCGACTGGAGCGCCCTCACTATCAAGGCTTCGCTGCTGTTCACTGGACCATGCGCGTCGAGCAGGCTACTCCCGGCTGGCTGGACGACCGTTTTCACTTTGAGTTCCGAGAGATTCTGCTGCATGCCTGTGTTCGGGAAAAACTTGTATGCCCGACGTATTGCCTGATGCCGGATCACCTGCATCTGATGTTTCTTGGATTGGCTGTTGCAAGCGACCAACTGAACGCTGTTAAGTTCCTTCGGCGGCATCTCAACCGATTGTTGAAAGGTGAGCCGCTGCAAAAGTTTGCCGCGCTCTCACGAGCGCAGCCACGAGATGGGTGGAAACTCCAATCACAGGCTCACGATCATGTCCTACGTGAGGAGGAGCGGAAGCAAGGCGCGTTTGCCAGTGTGTGCTTTTACATCTTGGCCAACCCAGTGCGTGCGGAGTTGGTAAAGACAGAGGCAAAATGGAAATTCTGCGGTACAGTCGTCCCGGGCTACCCGGATTTGCATCCGGTACAGGAAGATTATTGGGAGTTGTTCTGGAAGCTCTATTACCAACACCGCGAGCCGATACCAACGGAGCCACTGAAGAAGCCATGATCGTGGCTGCACCTATCCTGTTGCCGCACTCGTAAGAGTGCGGCATTTCTTCACCGCAGAAAAAGTCAGCCGCGTTCTCACGAACGCAGCCACGGTCGGTTAAATAATCCCCGCCAGTTCCTGCAAGGTGCGCCAGTTCTCCAACCGCTCCTGCCGCGCCTTCAGAATCGCTTCGCTCGGGTTGCCGTCTTTGTCGAAGTGCTTTGAGAAGCGTCCTTCGGTGCGCGCGAAGCGGATGAAGTCATAGACTTCGTTCGTTTTCGGTTCGACGAAGAAATCAGTTTTCTCGGACGGGTTGCCTTGGAGGCTCAAGCGCTGCGCGATCTTGTCGCCTTTGCGCGGATCGTAGATGAGCACCGGGAACGTGCGCGTGTCCACAGCGAGTTTGCTTTGCTGCATCGCCATGTTGTCGCCGACGCCATGCTCGGGCTGGCAGGTCGTGTAAACGCTCACCACCGCCGGACCGTCGTATTCGTTGGCGGCCATGATGGATTTGTAGAAGTGATTCGTCATCGCGCAACTGGTCTGCGCTACGAACGTGTTCGGGTGCATCATGCAGATTTGCGCGATTTCTTTCCGGCGTTCGACTTTGCCCGGGATTTCTTTTCCATGGACAGTAAACTTGGTGTTCTGGCCCATCAACGTGGCGGTGGAGGATTGCCCGCCGGTGTTGGAATAAACCTGCGTGTCGAGCACGAGCACCTTGATGTTCATGCCGCTGGCCAACATGCGGCTCAAGCTTTGGAAACCGATGTCGAGCATCGCGCCGTCGCCGCCGATGACCCAGAGTTTCTTGTCCTTCCAACCCATCTGATCCCAACGCGCGCGGATGCCCATCGCGTCGGCGGGCGCGTTCTCGAACAGTGAATTCGTCCACGGCACGAGATACGGATTGTAAGGATACGTCGAGGCGTAAACCGTCGAGCAACCGGTGGAGTTGACGATGCCGATGTTTTCCTTGCCGTAAACAAAGCCCGTCGCGGCGAGCATCATGCGGAGCGCCGTGCCTTCGCCGCAGCCCATGCACGAACCCGCGCCGCCGACGTAGAGCAACGACCGTTCGGCGAGCATCATGTCCGTGAGCAGCCGCTCGTTGATGAACTTCTTCGGCGTCTCGGGCATCTTGGTGTAGAAATTCCACGTGCGCTGATACTTCTTCAACGTGCGGTCGTCCTTCTTGAGCATGACGAGCGCGTCGTGATCGCCGCAGGCGTCCACACATTCGGCGCAACCTTTGCACTTGGTCGGGTCAATAAAGATGCCGAAGTAACCTGGCTCGTCGCCCTTCTTTTCATAGACGTTCCAGAACTTGGTCGTCTTGCCGAACTGCTTGCGATAATGCTCGCGCTCGGCTTCGTCGGGAATCTTGGCGAGTTCCTCTTCGAGCTTCGCCTTGGGCACGACCTTGCCGAGGATGGCGGTGTCCGGGCACTCGGTGACGCACGCCATGCACGCGACGCAATTCTCGCTGTTGAGCAACGGAATCTCGGGCGCGATGTAGGAAAAATCGCGCAGGATGCCCGTGCCGGCGGGGATGAACGAGCGCAGCGTGGAATTGTCCGCGGGCAGACCGAGCTCGGCGCTGCCGTCGTTGTACGCGCCGACGATGCGGTTGTTGAAATCCGCGACGTTGAGGACATCGTCGGTGATGGGCACTTGATTGACGCGCGGGGCGGCGGGGGCGGTGAGTGTTTCGCTCATAAAATCTTTGGGTAGTTCTTAATCTTAATCTTTTTCTTAATCGCAATCAGCTCCACAAGCGCTCTGGTACTCAATTATCTGTGCAGGTGAAGAATCAGTAGAAGCTGCCCATAACTAACCCGTTTGTCCCCATCTTGTACACTTCAAGTGATGCCACTGGCACTCGGTCAGACATCCTGCGGTTCTGCGGCAGGCTTATGCTTCCGGAAGGCATCGCCGCATGTAATGCGTTCTCCATGTTCAAAGGAAGGATTTGCCCCGCCTTTTTTAGAACGTCAATTTCTGTGGGGTTGGATGTCCGGAAAATCTGCAATGGCTGGACGGTAACCCAGCAGCCGGGTTGACAAGTTCGAGGCTGCGATTTCGAAACTGCAACCAGCCTACGAATAGATTCCATTGGCTTTCCCAGAGACGTCATTATCACTTCGCTATCGTTCCACTGCACCAACGTGGCTCGCTGGACCGGTTGCCTGTAAATCTGGTGAGATTCTGCATCGAAGACGATGCTGAGATCCTCAGTCCACGTAATGTTGGCGGCGGCGGCTTGCGCTTCTGCAAACGCAACCTTGGCATCGGATTCGGAGACTGAGCCCTTGAAATACTCCAACAGCTTGAATACCGGCAAACCACTGCGCTTGGAGAATAGCTTGGCCACTTCGACATCGTGGGTTGTTGGTCCTTTCGCATGAACCCCCTCGCATTCCCCTCGGGCGTCGATTCGAAACACTCCGAGTTCGCAATTCGTGTAATTGATCTCGCGCACAATGATGTAGGCCCCCGATTCTGCAAGAGCAACCTGAACCCAAAACCATCCAAGAAGAAGAAAGGCATTTCTCATGTATCATTTCCAACTGCCCCATTCGTTCCACAATCTCCGGATCGAGTAAACAAATCTCTCTCGCTTGGTTTTTCGTGGCCCATACCGGACGAATGGCGTGAGGCTTCCGTAATGCACGAAGACGGC
>CAZFNB010000258.1:0-4662 GCA_964520235.1 uncultured Bifidobacterium sp.
GAGAACTGTTACATCGAGGGGCACGTGGATTTCATTTTCGGCGGCGCGACGTGCTGGTTTGAGCGATGCAAGATTCATTGCCTGCGCGACGGCTACATCACCGCCGCCTCAACGCCGGACACGAACCGTTACGGCTACGTGTTCAACCGTTGCGAGATCACCGGCGCACCCGGCGCGAAAACTTTTCTAGGCCGCCCGTGGCGCGACTTTGCGGCGACGGCCTATCTCAACTGCACGATGTCCGAGGTCGTGAGGCCGGAGGGTTGGAACAACTGGGGCAAGGTGGAGAAGGAAAAGACGACGCGCTATGCCGAGTTCGGCAACACCGGCCCCGGCGCAATCACGGACAAGCGCGTGAAATGGCCCAAGCAACTCACTGCTGGCGAATCGAAGGAATTCACGGTCGAGAACGTTTTGGGCGGGGCGGATGGTTGGAGGCCCGTCTCCTCTCCGCACTGAATCTTCAGCACGGTGCATTTTTTCCAAGCTGAATTGCTGAATCCCCTCTTTCGCGGCGCGGCCCCGGCTGGTATTCCTTTTCCGCAATTCAACACGACTGAACATCCATGCGCGTTCGCGCGTCTGACAACTCGAACCTTATGACCAGACCAATCCTGACACTGATATTGGGCGCAGTACTTTCAATCGGAGCGGCACACAGATCATCAGCGGCAGAGACAGTTTTCAACGTGCGCGAACTCGGAGCGAAGGGAGATGGCAAAGCCGATGACACAACGGCCATCCAGAAGGCGCTGGATGATTGCGGCACAGCCGGCGGCACGGTGTTGCTGCCCGGGGGAACTTATCTGAGCAGGCCGTTGACGATCCGCACCAGGACGACGCTGTTGATCAAGGACGGCGCAACGTTGCTCGCCACCACAAATCATTCCGATTTCATGAAAGAGCCGGGCGACTGGTTGAAGGCCAAAAGCGGTGGAGATTTCGTCCCGTTCATCAGCGGCAAGGATCTGGAGAACGTGATCATCGCGGGCAAAGGGACAATTGAAGGCAGCGGCGCGGTGTGGTGGGAGGCCGCCGAGGAAGCGCGCCGGAAAGTCTCCGGGTTCACGCTGCCCCGCCCGAATCTCATCGTGCTGACGCGCGTGAAGAATCTTGTCGTTCGCGATGTGACCATCCAGAACTCGCCCAAGTTCCATCTCGTGCCGACGGAGTGCGACGACGTGCTCATCACCAACGTCACAATCCTCGCGCCCGAGCGCGCGGCGAACACGGACGCGATTGATCCGAGCGTGAGCCGGCGCGTGACGATCACCAGATGCCTGATTGATGTGGGCGATGACAACGTGGCGGTGAAGTCCGGCAAACGGATGGACGGCCGCGAGTTCGCCTGCGAAGACCTGACGATCACGGATTGCACGTTCAAGCACGGGCACGGCATGAGCATCGGCAGCGAGACGGTCGGCGGCGTGAGAAATCTTGTCATGCGCAATTGCACTTTTGAGGAGACGGACAACGGCATCCGCATCAAGTCGGATCGCAAGCGCGGCGGCACTGTGGAGAATTTTGTCTGTGAGAACATCACGATGAAAAACGTGCGCGGCGCGATCACCATCACGAGCTACTATCCGAGGATTCCCGCCACGGACACGAACCAGCCCGTCACGGACACGACACCCAAATACAAGAACATCACGATAAAAAACCTGACGGCCACGAGCAGCAAAGGCGCGGGCGTGATCGTCGGCCTGCCGGAAAGCCACATTGAAAACGTGCTGCTCGAAAATGTGGACATCACAGCGGAACAGGGCGGATTGGAAGTCCGCCACGCCAAAGGAGTCGTGTTCAAGAACGTGAAGGTCACGGCAAAGAAAGGCGAACCGTTCATGATCAAGGACGCTGAAGTGTCCGGGTTGGAAAAGGCAAAATGAAATCAATCAGCGTGCGATCTCTCGGGTTGTTGTTTGCAATCGTCGGCTCCGGCTGTGTGACGACAGCGGCAGACTCAAAGAGCGGAGTTCAACTCACAAAGCTGGACGACCGCGTGCGCGTCGAGATCGGCGGACAGCTTTTCACCGAGTATGTTTTCAAAGGCGCGGCCAAACCGTATTGCCATCCGATCATCGGGCCGGCGGGCGCGGGCATGACGCGCGACTGGCCGATGAAGGAGACGCCCGGCGAGGAACACGATCACCCGCACCATCGCGGATTCTGGTTCGGACACGGCGAGGTCAACGGCGTGGATGTATGGACGGACAAAGGTGAAAAGACCGGCAGGGTCGTTCACAAGGGATTTTCAGAGATCAAACCCGGCAAGAACCTCGGCGTGATCGTCTCACAGAATGACTGGGTGGATGCGACCGGCAAAGTCCTTTGCACGGATGAAACGACGCTGAGATTTTTCAATTCAAGCGAATCGGCCGCGCGGTGGTTTGATTTTGAGATCACCCTTCACGCGTCGAGCGGCGACGTGTTGCTCGGCGACACCAAGGAAGGCACGCTTGCGTTTCGCATCGCTGAAACCATGCGGCTCGTGAAGCAGACGCCCAAAGGGCAGAAGCCGATCCCCGGCGATGGGCACATCGTCAACAGCGACGGTGTGCGCGACGGCGACGCGTGGGGCAAACACGCCGCGTGGGTGGATTATTTCGGGCCGGTGAACGGGAAGGTCGTCGGCGTCGCGATCTTCGATCACCCTTCAAATCTGCGGCATCCGACGACATGGCACGCGCGAGACTACGGTTTGCTGGCGGCGAATCCTTTCGGCGCGCATGACTTCGAGAAAAAACCAAAGGGCGCGGGAAATCACACGATCCCTGCCGGTCAAAGTTTGACGTTGCGCTATCGCATCCTGTTGCACGAAGGCGACGAGAAACAAGGCGATGTCGCCCGCCGCTTCAAAGAGTACGTGCAATACTCGTCAAAAAATTCTAAATAATTTCCCAATGAAAAATTTCTCCCGTGTCCTGACTGTTGCCGTTTTGTTGTCGTTGCCAGCGATCTCAAACGGAGAAGAACTCAAAATCACCGCCGTCAACAAACTCAATCTCGCCCGCGCAAGCCAGACGATTGAACTGACCGCCGCGCAACTCGTACCGCTTGGCGCAAAAGAGCTCAACACCGTTCACGTCAAGGATTCTGCCGGCAAGGAACTCATCGCTCAGGCCGTGGACACGGACGGCGATGCGTATCGCAAGGCGGACATCGTGATCTTCCAGGCGGACTTCGCGGCGAACGAAACCAAGACGTTCACCGTAACGACAGGCGGCAAGCAGGAATTCAGCAAGGAACAGTTCAAGGCATTTGGTCGTTTCGTACGCGAGCGCTTCGATGATTTTGCGTGGGAGAACGATCGCATTGCGCACCGCACTTACGGCAAGGCGTTGGAAACCTGGGAGGGCGAGCCGCTCTCGAGCAGCACGATTGACATCTGGTCCAAGCGCACGCCGCGCATGGTCGTCAACGATTGGTATCTTGCCGATCATTATCACGAGGACACCGGCGAAGGCGCGGATTATTATTCCGCCGGCCCGAGTCGCGGTTGTGGCGGCAACGGCCTCTGGGCCGCCGACCGTCTTTGGACTTCGCGCAACTTCGTCAACTCCCGCGTGCTGGCCAACGGCCCGATCCGCGTGATGTTCGAGTTGGAATACGCGCCGTTTCAGGCGGACAACATCAGCGTCAGTGAGGTGAAACGCATCACGCTCGACGCCGGTTCGCAACTGGATCGTTTCCAAAGCACCTACAAACAATTCACGCGCCCCGGTCAGACGCAAAGGCTCACAACCGGCATTGGCCTCAAGAAAACCAGCGGCGAAAAGGTCGAGGCGAACGCCGAGCGCGGCTGGCTGTTGAAGTGGGAGAAGATGGAAAAGAACGCCGGCGAACAAGGACTCGCCATCATCGTTGACCCAAAGTTGTTCGAGAAGCAAACCGAGGACAAACTAAACCAACTTATTCTTGCGAAAGTTCCCGACACCGGCGTCGCCACTTACTGGGCGGGCTTCTGTTGGGACAAAGCGGGCCAGATCACCAGCGCCGACGCGTGGAAGAAATACGTGGATGAATTCGCGCAAGGCGTCGCATCGCCGATTGAAGTGAGTGTCAGCGAACAGAAGTAACCATGAGACTGTTCACGATCATCGCCACAGTCGCGTTGGTAACCGGCTGCGCCACTGCCCAACCAAAAAAATCTGAATATTTCTCCAACTGGCCTGCCGGGAGTTCACCGGCTGAGGTCGGCAGGCGCGTGGCGGAAAATGTTCTGCCGCGCAAGTTTCGTTACGAAACGAACCCGGAGAAGGCGAGCATCGGCGTGATTTATCCCGAAGTCATCTCGTGGTACGGCGCGCTCACGTTGGCACAGTTGACCGGCGACACGAATCTCACGGCGCGATTGATCCAGAAATTCGAGCCGCTGCTCACCGAACCAGGGTCGAAGCGCATCAACCAAAGCGCGCATGTGGACTTTCGCGTGTTTGGCGTCGTGCCGCTGGAAATTTATTTGCAGGCGAAGGACAAGCGTTGTCTCGATCTCGGCCTGAGTCTCGCTGACGCGCAATGGGCCAAGACCACGCCCGATGGCATCACGGCGGAGGCGCGCTACTGGATTGATGACATGTATATGATCCCGGCCGTGCAGGTGCAGGCGTTCCGCGCGACGGGCGACACGAAATATCTCGACCGCGCCGCGCTCGCGATGGC
>CAZFNB010000259.1:0-4653 GCA_964520235.1 uncultured Bifidobacterium sp.
TTGTGAGCTTCAAGTGCGGCCCGGCAACCGGCGGAAATGCCGCCCACCTTGACGCCGTGTTTGCGCTAGAACCGGCGCATGAAATTCTCTGCAAGAAACATCACGTCATCACGCCGCTCGCGCAACGGCGGCACGAAGATGGGCACGACGTTGAGCCGGAAGAAAAGGTCCTGGCGGAATTCCTTGCGCTCGACGCTTTGTTCGAGATCACGGTTGGTGGTGGCGATGACCCGCACGTCCACCTTGATGGTGCGTGAGCCGCCGACGCGTTCCAGTTCGCGCTCCTGCAACACGCGCAGCAGTTTCGCCTGCACTTGCGGTGAGATTTCACTGATCTCATCAAGCAGGATCGTCCCGCCGTGGGCCAGCTCGAACCGGCCCTCGCGCTTTTGCATCGCGCCGGTGAACGCGCCTTTTTCGTGTCCGAAAAACTCGGACTCGATGAGGTTCTCGGGCACGGCGGCGCAATTCACGCGGATGAACGGCCCTTTGTTGCGCGGGCTTTCCCGGAAAATGGCACGTGCGACGAGTTCCTTGCCGGTGCCACTCTCGCCCTGGATCAAAACCGTGGCCTCGGTGCGGGCGACCTTGCGGATGAGCTGCCGCAACTGATCCATCGCGGCGCTGCGCCCGAGCAGTTCGGCGTGTCCTTCGGGATCGTCATCGCCGCTCAGATATTGATTGAATTTGACGAGGCGCGTGAAGTCTTCGGCCTTTTTGAGAATCACATCAATGTGATCCTGCGAGAAGGGTTTGATGATGTAATCGAACGCACCGTCCTTCATGCACGTAACGGCGGATTCCACCGTGCCGAAACCGGTCATGATGACGACGAGCGGCTTGACGGGCCGTGTTTGAATCTGTCGCAGCAATTCCGTGCCGTCACCATCGGGCAACCGCACATCGGTGAACATCAGGTCGAAGTTGTCCTTGGCGAGATATTCCTGCGCGTCGGCGATGGTCGCCGCTCCGGCGACATCATAACGACGATTTCGCAACTGGGTTTCAAGGGCCTTGCGGATGATCTGGTCGTCCTCAAGTACGATGATTTTTTCGATGGGCATTGTGTTGGTTACGACACCGCAATCCCTGCTGTTCCACGGGCGATCCGGCTCACCTCGATTGCCGGCGATACAAATCGGCGACGAAATGCGGCCGCTGCCGGTTGGCCGGCGGCAGGTGGCGCGGCGGAACGTGTCCCTTGCGCAACAACACCTGCTCGTTCTCCCGGTCAAGGACGATGATCTTCATGATCAGGTCCTGGTTCTGCCGCAGCAAGGCCGGCACTTCCGGGAATTGCGCGCGGGCCACCGGGTCGAGTCTTTGCCAGGTGGAACGGTGCTGACGGATTTGATTTAGCGACTGGTTCAACCGGGGAAGCAAGTTTT
Organism: uncultured Bifidobacterium sp.; assembly: GCA_964520235.1. Taxonomy (GTDB): domain Bacteria; phylum Verrucomicrobiota; class Verrucomicrobiia; order Limisphaerales; family JADLHS01; genus JADLHS01. The sequence continues at coordinate 1,389 of CAZFNB010000259.1, forward strand.
TTTTGGCCTGATACGCCGTGAAACTCAATGTTCCCTCAGGGTCACGGAGCGTTTCACTCTCGCTCTCCACAAGGGCGAGGATTTCCTGACACAGCGCAAGGTGGCGGTGCAAGTCCTGGATGATGGCGTTCATGTCGCTGCGGAGATTCTGGACGTTCCAGCGGCGGGGTCAACTGTCGAGGTGGGGGAAACCGGCGGCAGACATTGATTGCACGCGCTTTGGAAGTTGAATGTGGCGCGACCTTTTTCTAGGGTTGCAAAGGATTGGGCGCGGAATTTGAGGCTCAACCAGCAACGACGAAACAACAAAACCCGACATGAAAAAACATCTGACTCGTTTGCTCTGGCCCACCGCTGCGGCCACGCTGCTGTTGGCGGCTGTGCCCGGCTGCAATAAATCCGGCGGCGACGCCATCAAGATCGGTGAGTTCGCATCGCTCACCGGCAAGGAGGCAACGTTTGGCCAATCCTCGCATGAAGGCACGCTTCTGGCCGTGGATGAAATCAACGCTGCGGGCGGAGTTCTCGGTCGCAAAATTGAATTGCTGACCGAAGACAACCAAACCAAACCCGGGGAATCTGCCACCGCAGTCAACAAGCTGATCTCGCGGGATGGCGTGATCGCGATCCTGGGTGAAGTCGCGTCGAGCCGTTCATTGGAAGCTGCCCCGATCTGTCAGCAGAACAAGATTCCGATGATTTCACCGTCCTCCACGAATCCAAAAGTGACGGAGACGGGCGATTACATTTTCCGCGTCTGTTTCACGGACATTTTGCAGGGAAAAATTCTTGCCAACTTCGCGGGACAGAAGTTGCAGGCAAAGAAAGTCGCGATCTTCACTGACGTGAAAAGCGATTACAGCAAAGGATTGGCGAAATACTTCAAGGAGCACTTCACGGCCGCTGGCGGCCAGATCATCGCCGAACTCGACTTCAACGGTGGCGACAAGGATTTCAAGGCGCAGATCACCGCCATCAAAGCCGCGAACCCCGAGGCGGTTTTCATTCCCGCCTATTACACCGACGTTGCCCTGATTTGTATTCAGGCCAAGCAACTGGGAGTCACCGTTCCCATCTTCGGCGGCGACGGCTGGGAAAGCGAAGACTTGATCAAGATCGGCAAGGATGCAGTTGAAGGCTGTTACTTCTCCACCCATTGCGCAGCGGATTCGCCCGGAGCAAAAGTCGCCGGCTTCGTGGAAGCGTATCGGAAAAAGTTCAACGGCAAAACGCCCGATGCGATGGCGATGCTCGGCCATGACTCGGTCAAAATTCTCGCCGAAGCCATTCAAAAAACTGGCAGCACTGATGCCGCCAAAGTTCGCGACGCGCTGGCGGCCACCAAAGATTTCGATGGTGTCAGCGGCAAGATAACCATTGATGCCAAGCGCGACGCCACCAAGCCAATGGTCATTCTTCAGGTCAAAGAAGGTAAATTCAAACTGGTGGACACCATCAATCCCTGATTCCGCCGTCGCGTGGATTGGCTGCTCCAACAATTGATCAACGGTCTGGCGCTGGGATTCATCTACGCGCTGGTGGCGCTGGGGTACACGATGGTCTATGGCGTCCTGCGCTTCATCAACTTCGCGCATAGCGACGTGCTGATGCTCGGTGCATTCGCCGCCTACTTCCTCGCTCCGGTTTTGCAAGGGACAGGTTCTCAGGCCTCCATCACGGCGTCGTTTTTGGTCGTCGTCTTCGCCGCGCTTATCTGCGCTCTCCTTGGGATGCTGATTGAATTTCTCGCATATCGTCCGCTGCGGCAACGCCCCCGGCTCACCGTGCTCATCACGGCCATCGGCGTATCGTTGTTCATTGAATTCACCGGCCAGCACAAAGCCGTGCTTGGCGCGAACACCAAACCGTTTCCCCAACTCCTGCCCGAAAGCACGATCCAGCTCGGCGGCGTTTCCATGCAGAGCAACGACATCGTCATCTCGCTTGTCACAGTGCTGCTGCTCGCCGGGCTTTGGCTCATCATCCAACACACCCGCACCGGCACGGCGATGCGCGCCGTGTCGTTCAATGAAAAAGCCGCCGCGCTCATGGGCGTGAACATCAATCGCATCATCAGCTTCACGTTCGGACTTGGTTCAGCGCTCGCGGCCATCGCCGGAATTTTTTATGCGATGCGCTCGCCCGGCATTGATCCATTGATGGGAATGAAGCCCGGCCTTTACGCGTTCGTCGCGGCGGTGATCGGCGGCATCGGCAACCTGCCCGGTGCGGCGCTCGGCGGCTTGCTGCTCGGGCTGCTGGAAACGTTCGCGGGCGGCATTCCCGGCGTGTCGAACTACCGCGATGGTATCGCCTTCGCCATTTTGATTTTGATTCTGTTGTTCAAACCCGCCGGGTTGCTGGGCCGGCTGCAACCGGAAAAAGTGTGATGAACTCTGGTGCGAAACGATGGTTGCTGTTGGCAATCGCCCTCGCGTTTGTTGCCTCTTGTTTCTCAGCGCAGTTCAACCGCTATTATCTCGGTGTGGCGATTGATGTCGGCATCGGCATCATCATGGCGGTCAGCCTCAATCTCATCAATGGCCACACAGGACAATTTAGTCTGGGTCACGCAGGTTTCATGGCGGTTGGTGGCTTTACCGCCGCACGACTGACCTTGAGCTTTTCTACTTCCGTTCCGCCAGACAGTCCGCAAGGCGTCGCGTTGTTTGTCTGCTCCATGCTGATCGGAGGCATCGTTGCCGCATTGGTGGGCGTAGCGGTGGGATTGCCGTCGTTGCGTTTGCGCGGCGATTATCTCGCCATCGTGACGCTTGGGTTTGGTGAAATCATTCGCGTCATCTTTCAAACTTCGGAAACCTTTGGCGCAGCCACCGGACTGACGGGTATTCCCAAGCAGACGACGTTGTTCTGGGTGTGGAGCATTGCCGCCGTGACCGTTTACGCCGTCGCGAGTCTGGTGAATTCCACTTATGGGCGCGGCTTTCTGGCCGTGCATGATGACGAAGTCGCCGCCTCCGCCATGGGCATCAGCCCGACACGCTACAAGGTCACGGCGTTCGTCGTCGGTGCGTTTTTTGCCGGAGTCGCAGGGGCGCTTTACGCACATCACAAACAAGTGTTGAAGCCCGATGGGTTTGATTTCATGAAGTCCATAGACTTCGTCGTGATGGTCATCCTCGGAGGCATGGGGCGGACGGTCGGTGTCATCATTGCCGCCGTGTTACTCACACTCTTGCCCGAAGTTTTGCGCAGCTTTGCCGAATACCGGATGATCCTCTACTCGCTGCTCATCATCGGCCTG
>CAZFNB010000260.1:0-4646 GCA_964520235.1 uncultured Bifidobacterium sp.
CGCAGCGCGTCGGCTTCGGAAATACGTTCCCCGGCGGCGACCTTGTCGTAGAGATCGCGCAATTCGCTGCGTTGGACGAAGAAATTCATCCCGCAGATTAAAGCAGCTTTGGCGCGACCGGGCAAATCGTCCTTTCAAAGCGTCGGAGGTTGCGTCAGTTTGTCTCCCAACCAAACTATGAAGACCATTCGCCGACTTGCTCTCGCTCTTTTGCTCGCAGGAATCGCTGCCTCAGGTTCCATGGCGGATGAACTGCGCGTGCTGGTCTATACGCGCAACCATGTCACCAACGGCAAGGGTTACGTCCACGACAACATCGCCGCGAGCGTGGCGATGATCCGGCAACTGGCGGGCACGAACGGATTCGCGGTGGACGCCTCGGATGATCCTTCTGTGTTCACCCCGGAGAATTTGAAGAAATATCGGGCACTGATTTTCAGCAACTCCAACAACGAGGCGTTCGAGAACGATACCCAGCGCGAGGCGTTCAAGAAATTCATTCAGAGCGGCGGCGGGTTCGTGGGTATTCACTCGGCTTCGGGCAGCGAGCGGCAATGGCCGTATTACTGGCAGGTGTTGGGCGGCAAGTTCAAACGCCATCCGACGTTGCAAAAGTTCAGCATCGAAGTCCTCGACACGAAGCATCCGGCCACGGCGCATCTTGGTGCGACCTGGCAATGGGAAGACGAGTTCTATTACCTCGATAATTTGAACCCGCGCATCCATGTGCTTTTGGCGGGCGACCTGACGACGGTCAAGGATTCGGACGCGAGTGGTTATCCGGGCAAAACTTTCGGAGATCGTTTTCCGCTGTCGTGGTGTCAGGAGTTCGATGGTGGCCGGCAGTTCTACACCGCGCTCGGACACAAGATCGAATACTACAGTGACCCGAAGTTTCAGCAGCATGTCCTCGGCGGGATTCTGTGGACGTTGCGCAAATCGCCGCCGCCATGATTTTCAGCAGCGCCATGCGTTTTGATCTCGATGGCCGTGTCACCCAAGTAAACAGGTTTTGGTTCCCGCACGCGATGCTGCTACCATGATTTCGTGGCGCAAACGCCTGTCAATAAATCGCAGCCTGCTGTAGCAGGAACGCATGCGTTCCTGCCCGAGTTGCTCGCGCCCGCCGGCGACTGGGAGTGCGCCAAAGCTGCCGTCGAGAACGGCGCGGACGCCATTTACTTCGGCCTCGAAAAATTCAACGCGCGGATGCGGGCGCATAATTTCACCGTGGCCGATCTGCCGAAGTTGATGGAATTTCTACACCGGCGCGGCGTGAAAGGCTATGTCACGTTCAACACGCTCGTCTTCGAGAATGAACTAACCGACGCAACGGAATATCTCCGCGCCATCATCGCAGCAGGCGTGGATGCGGCCATCGTGCAGGACGTCGGCATCTGCCGGCTCATCCGCTCGCTCTCGCCTGATTTTCCGATTCACGCCTCGACGCAGATGACCGTGACCAGTGCGGCGGGTGTGGAATTTGCACGGGAACTTGGCTGCAACCTCGTCGTGCTCGCGCGGGAATGTTCGATCAAGGAGATCGAGAAGATTCAAGATGCCCAAGGCAGGGCGGGCAGTCCTCTGCCCGCCGAAGCGACTGTTGGCACGAGCGGCGCGCACGGAGTGGCGCGCCCTACCAGTTTGCCCCTCGAAGTTTTTGTTCACGGCGCTCTCTGCGTGGCTTATTCCGGCCAATGCCTCACCAGCGAATCACTCGGCGGGCGTTCGGCGAATCGCGGCGAATGTGCGCAAGCCTGCCGGATGCCCTACGAATTGATCTCCGACGGCCAGCCCGTGCCGCTCGGTGATCGCCGGTATCTGCTCAGTCCGCAGGATTTGTCCGGGCTGGAAGTGTTGCCGGAACTCGTTCGCGCTGGCGTTTCGTCGCTGAAAATCGAGGGCCGGCTCAAGTCGCCTGAATACGTGGCGAACATCACGCGCGTCTATCGTGCGGCGTTGGACAAGCTGGGCCTGAACCACAGAGGCACAGAAGCGCAGAGCAAAGTCGGCGGTGAATCCAAATACGATCTGGAGATGGCGTTCTCACGTGGGCTGTTCACTGGATGGTTCGCTGGGAACGATAATCAAAAGCTCGTCCACGCACGGTTCGGAAAGAAACGCGGCGTGTTTCTTGGCGAAGTAACCCGGGTCGCCGACGACAAAGTCGCGCTCAAACTCGTTGCGCCCCTCAAGCCCGGCGATGGCGTGGTGTTCGACGCGGGCAAGCCCGACGAGGACGAGGAAGGCGGGCGCGTGTATCAAGTCACGCCGCGCGGCACGGAAACGTGGCTTGGCTTCGGCCACGGCGATGTGAATTTCCGCCGCGTCCATGTCGGCGACAAATTGTGGAAGACCAACGATCCCGAACTCGACAAACGGCTGCGCCAGAGTTTTGAAGGCGACAAAATCCGCTTCCAGCGCCCACTGCATCTGGAAGTTCACGGGTTGATCGGGAAGCCGTTCACGCTCATCGCCCGTGATGACGATGGTCACGTGGCAAAACAGGATTCCAACGTCGCGCTCGTGGCGGCAGAGAAACAGCCGCTGACCACGGAACGTTTGCGCGAACAACTCGGTCGCCTTGGCGGTACGCCTTTCAAGCTGGGCGAACTAAAGAATCATCTTGCAGGTGCAGTGATGTTACCCGTCAGCGAATTGAACCGACTTAGGCGCGAGGTCGTCGCGGAACTGGAAAAGCAGCGGGCAACGCCGATGCGGTGGACGATTGATTCTGGCAGGAGACGAGGAGACGAGTCTCAAACTAATAACACCCCAGAAAAAAGTCAGAGACTCCTCACGTCGTCTCCTGCATCCGAACTGATTATTCTCGTCCGCAATCTCTCGCAACTCGACGCGGCGCTGCAATGCGGCATCAAGACGATCTATTGCGAGTTTGAAGATCCGAAGAAATATCGCGAAGCCGTCACGACGTTTCACACGACCTTTGGATGTGTGATGTCCGGCGCGCACGGAGTGACGCGCCCTGCCATTTGGGTCGCGCCACCGCGCATATTCAAGAGCGGTGAGGAGTGGACGCTTGAACAAGTCCGTTCCTGCAACGCCGACGGGTATCTCGTCCGTAATTACGATCACTTGAAATATTTCGCGAAGGACCGGCGCGTCGGCGATTTCTCGCTCAACGTCGCCAATCATCTGACGGCGGATTATTTCAAAAACCGGTACGGCCTCGAACGCGTGACGGCCAGCTACGATCTGAATGTGCAACAACTCGATGCCTTGCTCACCGGCGCGCCGCCCGAGTGGTTCGAGATCACGATCCACCAGCACATGCCGATGTTTCACATGGAGCACTGCGTGTTTTGCGCGTTTCTGTCGAAGGGCAAGGACTACCGTGACTGCGGTCGCCCCTGCGACAAACACGACGTCCGCCTGCGCGACCGAGTCGGCGCATTTCATCCGCTCAAAGCCGACGCGGGTTGTCGCAACACGGTGTTCAACTCCCAGGCACAGACCGGCGCGGAATTTGTGGAACGGATGCTTGCGCTCGGCGTGCGCCATTTCCGCGTCGAGTTTCTGAACGAAACCCCGGCGGAAGTCACGCAGACCATCACGAAGTATCGGCAATTGTTACGCGGCGAAATCACCGGTGCGCAACTCTGGCGTGAACTCAAACTGATGAACCAGCTCGGCGTCACGCGCGGCCAGATGGCGGGTTAAGTTCACCCCGAGACAAACGAACTGCTCCAAAGAGGGGTAATGCCGCAAAGTCAAAGAAGGCGATCCCCACTGCATTTCAAGGCATCTTGAAAACAAATCGCTGTTGTAATCGGAATGTTCTTATGGCCTGACTCCGCTTGGTGCTTGGAATTTCCCGTCGCCGCCTGTTACCCTGCGCGCTCCTATGAGTTCAAAGAATTTCAAGATCGCCGCGCTCGCGGGTGACGGCATCGGTCCGGAAGTCATGCGCGAAGCCATCAAAGTCCTCCGCGCCACTGAAAAGAAATTTGGCTTCACTCTGCAAATCACCGAAGCACCCGTTGGCTGGGCGGGCATTGATGCGGCAGGAAAAGCTTTGCCGGATAAAACATTGGCCCTCTGCAAAGAGTCTGACTCGATTCTCTTCGGCTCGGTCGGTCTGCCTGATCGCGATCCGACGATTCCCAAAGAAGAACGTCCCGAGCGCGCCGCCCTGCTCCGCATCCGAAAGGAATTCGGCCTGTTCGCCAACCTGCGTCCGGTGACGTTGCCCAAGGCACTCGCCCACGCATGTCCGTTGGCGAAGGAACGTCAAGGCAACGGCATTGACATCCTCGTCGTGCGCGAGCTCACCGGCGGCATGTATTTCGGTCAACCCAAGAAGACGGAAGATATTGGCGGCGGCAATCAACGCTCCATCGACACGATGGTTTACACCACGCCTGAAATCGAACGCATCGCGCACGTCGCGTTCAAGTCCGCACAGTTGCGGCGCAAGAAACTCACGAGCATTGATAAAGCGAACGTGCTCGAAAACGGCATCCTCTGGCGCGAAGTCGTGACGCGCGTCGGCAAGAATTATCCCGACGTGACGCTCGAACACATGTTTGTGGACAACGGCGCGATGCAACTCGTGCTCAAGCCGACGCAATTCGACGTGATGCTCTGCGAAAACATGTTCGGCGACATCCTCAGCGACGAAGCCG
>CAZFNB010000261.1:0-4646 GCA_964520235.1 uncultured Bifidobacterium sp.
ATTATGCACCTGCCCCGCATCGTGAATGCGGCCAAGATACCCCTCGCCTTCATGATCAAACCGGAATCCGCTGGCGGTCTCGCCCTGGCTGTTTTGCACTCCGAAGAACAGCTCCGAGTAAAACGGTGTCGGCACAAGCCAGGACAGCCGCACGCCCGGATTGCGCAGGCCGTCTTCGCCCAGCAACCGACCGCTCACCAGCGGCGCATCCACAAAGCCCCACGAGTGCGGATGCTGCGTGTTGATGCGACCGAACTCAGTGAGATACTGCCCGGCGCGAATCTGCAGGTTGCCCGGCAACGACACGGATTCCAGCCAGGCTTCCTCCAGTTCGACGAACGATTCGCCGCCGGAATCCGTCTGGAACAGGATGTTCGCGTTGCCGCGGAAATACGGGTCCACCGCACCTTGCAGATTCAACTCCACGCCCTGCACCGTGAAACCATTCTGATTCGGGTCATGGCCACCAAGTTGGGTGCCGCCCTCGATGTCACTCGCCGTCGAGCCCCCGGCTGCGAACGTCGCCACCATGCCGATGTCCATGTACGCCCCGCCCTTTCCGACGCGGATCGGATCGGAGGGTTTCCACAATTTTGTTTCGGTGGAAGGAACGGCGGTTTGCCGTCCAGCAGCAGTTTCCCTTGGCGCTGTGATGGCAGCAGATGGTTTTTGTTCGAGGCTTTCGATTTTTTGTTCCAACACCTGCATGTGATTGCGCATCTCGCGCAGCTCTTTTCTCAACTGTTCCAACTCATTTACGTCCTGTGCGGGCAGTCCGTTGATCGCCAACGTCAGCGCGCAGAACACTCCCGGCCAGTTCAAACGATTCAATCTCATATAATTCTCCAAAGTTTCATGGCATGACCGAAACGAACGGCACACCAAAAAGGTTTACAGCAAAACAAACGAAGCCGGTTGCGTGACAACCGGTGAATTCAGGAAACCGTGGAGGGAACGGGCGGAGCACGCCCGGGGGGAAACAGAGAAGGTTGAAATTCAGGAGGCAGTCCGGCAATCGTCAACGGGTTCGAAACAAACAGGAACACCGGCGCACAGGCGGAACTTTGAACCGTAGCCGCATCCAACTGGCCTTTTGCGAAGAAGCAAACGCCGCAATGCGACGCGGACGAGGGGCCATCATGATGCAACGATTCGTGGATCGCCTGGCTGGACGCGAACAACCCGAACACAAACACCAGAAGCCCCATCGCCACGGTCAAAAGCGACCGCGACAGCGGGTTCTTTCGTCCGGCTCGTGCGCGCATGACGTTTCTCTAAGCCAATGGCGTACCAGCCGCAAGCCTTGTTTGCAGGATTTTGCTTCTAACCCGCCCGGCTCTGGCCTAGTGTCTCATCGTGACTGTTGACTCATTCAGGAAAGAGATTGCCGCCGCAGTAAAGTCTTTCGACAAACACATCGTGTGCCTGGAGAAATCCTCCGCCGAATTCGAGGCGGCGCTCACGTCGCTGTTCGAGAAGGCAATCAAGGCATACGAAAATCGCGATCCAGGAATGCGCCATGGCATCGCGCTGGATGGACAGGTGACGGTGATTTTAAGCCAGAGTGACGGCGCGTTGCCGATGTGCGGGATTTATTTCAACCTGCACTCGCCTTACCGCAAGGATGCGTTGCCAAAAACCGTGAAGGCCGTCAGCCAGCCCAAAAGCGGGTCGCCTGAAAACTGAACAGGGCAGGCCGTCAGTTATCCTTCACTTCATCGCCCGGTTGAGCTTCGCCGGAGATGAGATCGGCAACCGTGATATTGTCGCGTTGCGGGCCTGTGATTTTCACTTCGCCGACTTTTGCGCCCTGACGGTAGATGAATAGGCGTCGTTCCACGCCTGGCATCTGTGCGAGCGGAAAATTCAACACAACGAACCGCCCTGCCTCATTGTAACTGACCACCTTGGCCGTCAGCGTCTCGACCGGGGTCACGATCGGACGACTTGGCTCGGTGAAAGTTGGCGAAGGTTTTGCAGGCTCTACCTTTCGAGGTGAAACGCGCGGTGGCGGAGCCGGGGACGAACGCGGGCCGGAAATCTGGCGTACCGCCGGGCCGGATTCACATCCCGCGCAAATCAATCCCAACGGCAGCACAACGGACAAAAGCGATTTCATGCGAACAGTTAAGCCCGCCCGGCCTGCGGGGTCAATGCCCGTCTCTGTCCCGGCATCCCGGCTGCGCGCATCTTCAGGTCGCATGTTGGTGCTTTGATTCCTGCAGCCCGTTTGTTTTAATCCGGCCCATGCGAATCCGTCAGGCAGCGGTGAAACGGCACACGAAAGAGACACGCATCAACGTCAAGCTCACGCACGATGGCAAAGGTCGTGCAAAGGTGAAGACCGGCGTGCCGTTCTTCGACCACATGCTCACCTTGCTCGCAAAGCACGCGGTCATTGACCTGAACCTGCGTTGCGATGGCGATCTGGAGGTGGACGCACATCACACCGTCGAAGACTGCGGCATCGCGCTCGGACAGGCATTCCTGCAGGCGCTCGGAGACAAACGTGGCATCCGCCGTTATGGTGCGGGCTTTCATCCCAAGAATCCGTTTACCGGCGAAGCCTACGTGCCGATGGACGAGTGTCTCGCCCGTTGCGTCATTGATTTCAGCGGACGCCCGTATCTCGTCTGGCGCGGCCTCAATGATTTCGCCTATCGCAAACTGTCCCGGGCCGAGCGCAGACAGGACGATTCCACGGCGTTCCGCTTCGGACTCGCCCGCGAGTTCTTCCAAGGCTTCGCGAATGAAGCCCGTTGCAATCTGCACCTCGAACTGCTTTACGGTGACGAGCCACACCACATCGTCGAGGCTTTGTTCAAATCTTTTGCCCGTGCGATTGATGCCGCCTGCCGGAAAGACCACCGGATTGCCGGGCAATTGCCCTCCACCAAGGGCAAACTTTAGCCTCTGAATAACCTCCACATTTCACCCGTCAAAACGATGGCCGAGAAAGATTATTCCTCAACCAGCGACGAGTTGCTGGTCAAGGCAGCCCGCAAGGGAGACACGGTGGCCTTCGAGGAACTGGTGGCGCGGCATCGCGACAAGATTTTTGCGCGGGCCTACACCATGATGCGGAACGAGGAAGAAGCGATTGATCTTTCCCAGGAAGCGTGGATCAAGGGCTGGCAAAGACTGGAGCAGTTCCAGGGCGATTCCAGTTTCACCACATGGATGACGCGGATCGTGATCAACCTGTGTCTCGATCAACTGCGTCGCAAGAAACGGCACCATGTCGAATCTGTGGAAGCCATGGATGAGGAATCCGGCGGGGTGGAACGGCAGATGCCCGTGGTGACGGTGAATCCCACCGAACGGATGGAGCGTGCCGAATTGCGCGGACGCATAGATCGGGCATTGAACCAGCTTTCAGAGGCGCATCGGACGGTGCTGGTGCTGCATGAATTCCAGGACATGGAATACAAAAACATCGCCAAGACGATGAACTGCTCCATCGGCACCGTGATGTCGAGGCTCTTTTATGCGCGGCGCAAAATGGCGTCGCTGCTCGCGGATCTGAAAAAGACGGAATGACGTTGTCGTATGAAGACTGAAACACAATTGAAGATTCAGGCGTATCTCGACGGAGAACTCCCCGAAGCCCAACGCTCCGAGGTCGAATTTCTTCTCGCCCGGGATGCTGAAGCCCGTGGATTGCTCGCGGAAATGCAGAACACCGACGCCGCCTTCGCCGCGTTCGAATCGCAGATCAAGCTCCCTGAAAGCCGCGAATTCTATTGGTCGAAGATCGAACGCGAAATCACCCGCCAGCCGGTACAACCTCGCGAAACCCCGCCTTCGCCCGCCATCTGGTTGCGGCGGCTGCTCATTCCCACCGCAGCGTGCGCGGCGGTTGTCATCGCCGCGATCATCGCCCTCCCACAACTCGGTCTGGGTGGTTACGCCGGAGAAACCATCTCCGATTCCGACGACAACAGCGTGTTCACCTACCACGATTACGACAGCGGTGCGACGCTTGTCTGGCTGGATTACCCGGCTGAAAACGACTTTGCAGACCTGGAAACCGACGATACACTGGAACTCAATTAGAAGATGAACGCGTTTCCGCATCACTCGACCCAACGGCTCTGGCTGGCATTGATTTTATGCTCGATGTCGCTCGGGCTTGTGACCGCACACGCGGGCGACCGTAAATTCGAAGCGCAACTCATCTGGGCCACAAACGACAAAATCTCCCCCGACTCCAAGCACAAACCGGTGGACGAGGACATCCGCAAAAAACTCGAGACCCTTCCGTTGACGTGGACGAATTATTTCACCGTCAACACCACCAATGTGACCGTCGGCAAAGGCGAGGCGAAAAAGATCGCCCTCAGTGAAAAATGCAGCGTCGAAGTCAAGGATGTGGATGGAAAGAAAGTTGAGATCTCCCTCTTCGGCAAGAAAGGCGACGTCTGCCCCCGCCAGACCGAACCGCTAGCCAAAAACAAGATCATCGTCCTCGGCGGAAACGCCCCCAACAAGACCGGCTGGCTCGTCTCGGTGAAACGCACCGAATAAGTCCTGTCGTCAGATTCCACGGGATGTCGCCTGCCGTTCTCGCTGCCGGCCACAAAACTTTTGCCGCAAAACCCACCAGCCGCTAACCTGCGGCATGTCTTTTTCGGAATCGCAGAGAC
>CAZFNB010000262.1:0-4645 GCA_964520235.1 uncultured Bifidobacterium sp.
CCATCTTTTTCAATAACGGTGCCCGCACGCAATCTTTCATTTTTGTAAAAGTGGCTTTGTTTGAATCTCACATGAGGAACATTTGTGCGTTTTTCCCCGCGAACTCAGGTATTGTGTGAAGTGGCGGACATGAAAGAAGAAGTTGTTTTAACAAGCCGAGGCTCTTAAATAAGCGCCCATCCGGTTTCGGGGACGTACCTCTCAAATCCAGACATCATCCCCGCGCTGCTCAAGTTTTAGGTCAATTCACCAGTCCGCAACCTGTCTTTGAGGACTTCCGGCGTAACCTCTTTTTCCCAACTGCTGATGGCCACCGTCGCAACGCCGTTGCCGACCAGGTTCGTCAGCGCGCGACACACGCTCATAAAACGGTCAATGCCCACAATCAGAGCCAGCGATGCCACCGGCACGGCCGGCACCACGGCGAGCGTGGCGGCCAATGTCACAAACCCGGCACCAGTTACTGCACTGGCTCCCTTTGACGTGACCATCGCCACCAGCAACAACCCGATCTGCTGTTTCAAATCCAACGGTGTATTCGTGGCTTGCGCCAGAAACACCGCCGCCATCGCCATGTAAATGTTCGTTCCATCCAGGTTGAAGCTGTAACCCGTCGGAATCACAAGCCCCACGGTCGAGCGCGAACATCCGAGTTTCTGAAGTTTCGACATCATGCCCGGCAAAGCGGTTTCCGAGGAGCTTGTCCCGAGCACGAGCAGCAATTCATCCTTGATGTAAACCAGGAATCGAAAGATTGAAAACCCACACCACCAGGCAATCGTTCCCAGTACTAGGACCACAAAGCAACCTGCGGTGATGTAGAATCCGGCCATCAGCGCGAGCAGTTTATTGAGCGAGGCGATTCCGTAACCGCCCACCGTAAACGCCATTGCGCCGAACGCGCCAATCGGTGCCGCCTTCACGACAATTCCCATCACCCCGAAGAACAGTCGTGAGGCGTGCTCGATGAAATTCAGGGCCGGCTTGCCTCGCTCGCCCATCGCGGAAATCGCAAACGCGATCAAAATTGAAACCAGCAAAACCTGAAGAAGTTCACCCGACACGAACGCATCAAACATCGTCTTTGGAATGATGTTCAACAAAAAATCCTTTGTCGTCAGTGCATGTGCCTTTTCAACGAACGATTTCGACACACCCGGGTCCAGCGAGCCAATGTCCACGTTGAATCCCACACCCGGCTTGAGCCAGTTCACCACCACCAATCCAATGACCAGCGCCAGTGTTGAAACGATTTCAAAATAAACGAGTGTCTTGAGACCGATACGCCCCAGCCTGCGCAAATCACCCATCGAAGCGATGCCATGCACGACGGTGCAAAAGATGATCGGCGCAATGAGCATCTTCACCAGCTTGATGAAGCCGATGCCCAGCGGTTCGAGCGATTTGCCGAACGCGGGAAAGAAATATCCGACACCAATCCCCGCGAAAACGGCGATCAGCACCTGGATGTATAAAACGCGATACCAGCGGCCGGGTTGTCTTGCGGCTTCAATCATGAGATTGACACAGCAGACAAGCGCCGGGCGTCGGTGTCAACCCTCAGAGTCGCGCCACGAGCAGTTCGCGCTGGAAGATAAGTTCCTTGGGCAGGTGCGAATAGAGCTTGATGAACAATTCATCCTGCATGATTGCTTCGCGCCGCCAGTCTTCGTAGTTGATCGTCTGCGCCGCATTCAATCGCATCGAGTTGAAACCTTCCATGCCGTCGAGATCGAAACTATGCGCGCCAGGCACCCAACCCAGCGGCGTCTCGTTGGCATCCGCGCGGCCATGACAGCGGTCCACGATCCATTTGAGCACACGCATATTTTCACCGTAACCCGGCCATAAAAAATTTCCGTGAGCATCACGACGAAACCAGTTCACATTGAAAATGCGTGGTGGATACTTGAGCGATTTACGGATGTTGATCCAATGTCGGAAATATTCGCCCATGTTGTAGCCGCAAAACGGGAGCATCGCCATCGGATCGCGCCGCACCTGCCCCTGCCCTCCCACGGCGGCGGCGGTCATCTCGGAGGCCATTGTCGCGCCGAGATACACCCCGTGTATCCAATTGAAAGCCTGATAAACCAGCGGCAATGTGTCCGCACGCCGTCCACCAAAGAGAATGGCGCTGATGGGAACACCCTGCGGATCGTCCACCTCCGGAGCAAGCATCGGGTTGTTGGTCATCGGAGCCGCAAACCTGCTGTTCGGATGTGCGGCCTTTTCCGTCGAATGAGGCGTCCATTTATGGCCACGCCAATCCAGACACTCGGCGGGCGGCGGACCGTCCTTGCCTTCCCACCACACGTCACCGTCCGGCGTGAGCGCCACGTTCGTGAAAATCGTGTCGCGCTCCATGCAGGCCATTGCGTTCGGGTTCGATTTTGAATTCGTTCCTGGCACGACACCGAAATAGCCGGCCTCTGGATTGATGGCGTAAAGTTTTCCGTCTGCGCCGGGTTTCATCCACGCGATGTCGTCGCCGATCGTCCAGACTTTCCAACCTTTGAAATGCACCGGCGGCACAAGCATCGCGAAATTGGTCTTGCCGCACGCGCTCGGAAACGCCGCCGCCACATAAGTCCTCTCGCCTGATGGCGATTCGACGCCGAGGATGAGCATGTGTTCGGCGAGCCAGCCCTGCTTGCGTCCCAGGTACGAACCGATGCGCAACGCGAGACATTTTTTCCCGAGCAGCACATTGCCTCCGTAGTTTGAACCGACCGAAATGATCGTGTTGTCCTGTGGAAAGTGCGCGATGAAACGGCGCTCCGGATTCAAATCCAACATGCAATGCAGACCGCGATTAAAGTCGCCGCTGTCGCCGAGTTGCTCCCACGCCACGTCACCCATGCGCGTCATGATTCTCATGCTGAGAACCACATAAATGGAATCCGTCAATTCCACACCCACTTTGCTCAACGGCGATCCCGGCGGTCCCATGAGATACGGCACGACGTACATCGTCCGTCCCTTCATGCTGCCGCGAGCAAGACCGTAAAGTTTTTCGTACATCTGCGCAGGCGCGGCCCAGTTGTTGGTCGGCCCGGCTTCATCCTGCGTTTCAGTACAGATGTAGGTGCATTGCTCGACACGCGCGACATCGTTCGGGTTCGAGCGATGGTAATGGCAGCCAGGACGCTTCTGCTGATTCAAAGGGGTCAAAATCCCTGCTTGAACGGCCTCTGCAGTAAGCGATTCCTTTTCCGCCTTTGAGCCATCACACCAGATGATTTTATCCGGCTGGCATAGCGACGCCATGGATTGAACCCATTCGCCAACAATTTTGTTCTTCTGTGAAATCACTTGTGAGTTGTTCATGTTTCAAACGCGGCGGCATTGTCATCAGTCGAACGCGACCACGACAAGGATTATTCGGTCCTCAGCGCGCCAAAGCTGCCTCGATATTGGCAAAATGAAATTCATTTTTGCCCCGGCGATTGACGAATGCAGGCAAACCTTCATGCTGGACATTGCCAGCCGGTTCGTTCTCTCATTCAGCGCGCAGGCAAATCGCGCCTGCTCACATCGCGAAATGTCATGACCATTTCAGCCTGGGCCACCATCGCACTCGCCATCCCGGTGTTGCTGCTGGGTGAATTTCTCGTCAAACGGATCAAGCTCCTGTCGCGCTTCAACATTCCAGCACCGGTTGTGGGAGGATTGCTTTTGTCGCTGCTGGTGCTCGCGGGCAATCTCACAAATATCTGGCCTGCCAAGTTCGACACAAAAATCGCCGCACAGTGGTGGACATGGCTCGTGACAATCGAACCCGAGTGGCTGAAAGCGCCGGCAAAAAACACCAACCTGCCGTTTCTGGTGATGTTCTTCACCTGCGTCGGCCTCAACGCAAGCTGGACACTCGTCAAGCGCGGCAGCTTGCAGGTGCTCATCTTTCTGGCGATTGCCGGCACGCTGGCCGTGATCCAGAACGGACTGGGTGTGTTGCTTGCCAAGGCGATGGGCGTTTCGCCGTTGTTGGGAATCGTTTGTGGCAGCGTGACGATGACGGGCGGCCACGGCACGGCACTTGGTTTCGCGGCGGATTTGGAGAAGGCCGGACTGCCGGGCGCGGCAGTGCTGGGCGTGGCGGCGGCAACGTTCGGGCTGGTCGCGGGAGGATTGCTTGGCGGCCCGGTTGGTGGCGCATTGATTCGCAGGCGAAATCTAAAACCATCCGCTCCGACCGGAACTCATCTCGAAGCCGGCCAGTCTGCCGAGTCGGGAATCATTTCCGATTTCCGCGCACTCGCCGGTTTCAGAAAATTGTTTCTGCCGAATTTCATCCTGCTGCTCGTTTGCGTGAAGGCCGGCGCGTGGATGAGCTGGCTGATAGAACAAAGCGGCATCAGGTTTCCCGTTTACATGGGCGCGATGCTGCTGGGCGTGGCGTCACGCAACATTCTCGATGCCTTCGGTACAAGCTGGATCAAAACCGAAATCATTGACACGTTTGCCTCGGTGACACTGGGAATTTTTCTCGCCATTGCGATGATGAGCTTGAACTTGATCGAACTCGCCGACGCCGCCGTGCCGGTGCTGGTCATCCTTTCAGTTCAAGTCGTGGTGATGGCCCTGTTCACATGGTTCATCACGTTCCGCTGCACAGGTCGCGATTTCGATGCGGCGGTCATCG
>CAZFNB010000263.1:0-4641 GCA_964520235.1 uncultured Bifidobacterium sp.
GGTCAGGTGCGAGTCGTTCAGGAAATATGTTCCATCCCGTAGATAAACCGTGTCGCCTGACACCGCAGCGGTCTGCGCCCGCATGATGGTTGCGAACGGACTGTTGCTCGTGCCAGGATTTGTGTCTATGCCGTTGGTTGCCACAAACCATGTTGCAGCGAATACCGACGGCGTGGAAACCAGCAACAACCAGATTGTTTGAAATTGTTTCAGCAACGACGTTTTCAAGCGATATGACGACAGGCGTTAAATTACTCTATCAGATGATGCGGGCATCACAATCACCAGAAGTGGCCACGAACAACCCGAAAAAGTCCCTTGACTCTCCCCTTGCGGGAGGCCTTAAACAGGTGGGCACTATGAAAAATTCCTACAGCATCGGCGAGTTCTGGGAGATCACCGGCCTGTCCGTGAAGATACTGCGCTTCTATCACGAATCCGAATTGCGCTCTTGATGGATACATCGGCGCAATGCATGAGTGGGTGCAAACGGTCAAACGCAACAAGTCGGTACCTGGGTTGATTCCGGTTGATGCACCGCCGACGCTGGCGAATGCTCGTGCTTTGGAGGGGAGGTTGCATTTCTTACGGCAGGAAGTTTTGGCACGCCATTCTGGCGAACTCAAGTGTCAGGCAGCCAAACCGAAACCAAGAGTGCGTCCGGCAGATAAACGGAAACGCTTCCCGAATCCTTGACAAGGATTGCAAGGTTTCCCACGTCAAATAGGGAGCGAGCGGCAGACAAAGAATTTTCTGAAAAGAGAATTATGAAATCGAACGTCAATGCCTGATGATCATTTTGATTGCCACCTTCGTGGGCATGGTTGAAGTCGCCAACGCTTTCTATGACCCCGGTTTGCAGCGGTGGGTGAATCGCGATCCGCCAAGGGAGGTTGGAGGATTCAACACTACTCAGTAAATTACAATCATTCTGCAAACTGGATCGATTTGTTTGGCGAAGACGGACGAAGACCCGGTGCAGATTGCCGCGCACAAACAGCAGGAGCATCGCTTCCATCCGCCGCTGGATATTGTGGATGGCGCGGCGCGCATCGTTGACCCGATCATCGCCGGCTTCTACACCGGCGCGCACATCTGGGGAAAGTTTCTGAAGGACTACAAGGAGACAGATTGGTGAGGCAGCTTGCTACGGTACGAGTGCGCGCCAGAATCTGAAGGGCGTGGCGGGTAGTGGCAACGACAAGGTTTGTGGATCGTTTGTCAGCGGGAGGGAGAGGTTCGTTTGCCAGCCAGTGCCTGTTGTCAGATTTGTCCGGGTGAGTACGTGGTGCAACTTCCCCACGTCACCGCTGATGGTAAGCCACAAGTTTGTTGTTCCACGCGTCAACGTCAGCAATGGCCGGCGCGGGCCAGACGGCGCGTCGCTGAAGTCCGGGATGGTGTCATTGTCGGCGTCGTTGGTATCGTCAATCGAGAGTTGCCAGAGCGGGTAGTCGGCGTCGCTTGTGTTTGGGTCGCCATCGGCAAAAAACACGTACCCGTAGTAATTGGTGTCGAGGATGAGGTCGCGGAAAAAATCATCCTGGTCGAAGGTCAACGTTTGCGCGGACTGGTTGCTCCAACCGCCGGCCTGGAGGGTGAGTTCGTTGAAAGGGTCGGCGAGGGATTTCTGAAACTGCACCGCGCCTTGGAGGGTTGCGGTGGGATTGCCGGTCTGCGTCAGGATGACGTTCCCGCCGACAGAAGACGTTCCAGGCGTGTAATTGAGTGGCCCGGTGTATTCGATCAACTCGAACGTGTGGTCGAAGTCTCCAAGCGGCCCGAAGGTGTCGTCTTCAAGGCTGAACACGACCGTGCCGCTCGCTGAACCTGCGCTTCGGCTCCATTGTGCGACGATGCTGCCATCGCTGAAGCCGGTTGAATAACTTCCGGAGGTGAATGTCGTTACCGTGCCTTGCGGGACTTCAAAGAAATCGTTGAACCCGTTTCCGTTCGCGTCGGCAAACGGTGGCAGCGAGACATCCATCGTGCCGTTGATTGGAAATCCAAACACGTCGAGGATGATGCCGCTGACGTAAGTGCCGCCGGCGGGGAGCAATTCTCCGTTTGGCGGCGAACTGAAACTGAGGCTGGTGAGATCCAAAGTGTCGCCAAAGCCGGCGCTGCCTTGTTGAACGCGCAGGGACAGGCAATAGAATCGCGCCTGAGCCGTCTGCGCGGACGCCGGGGTGATGGACAACACAAGCAGCAGCACTGCAAGTGGAAGAAACCAGATAGGCTTCATGGCTTTCGACAGCGATTCCACCACCACCGGCGGGACGCGTCAATCGGATTTCCCGGAGTTCCCAACGATAAAAGCCGCGCTTGCGGGATGTTCGCGGCGACTTATACTCGCAGTTCGTGTCTGATTCTCGAAAGCAAAGGGTGATTTGCGGCATGAGCGGAGGAGTGGATTCCTCGGCGACGGCGGCACTTTTGCTGGAGCAGGGCTACGACGTGGTGGGCATCACGCTCAAGCTCTGGCCGCAGGATTGCGTGAATCGTGCGGAGGACAAGTGCTGCGGACCGCAGGCGGTCACGGATGCGCGGTCGGTGTGTCACAAGCTGGGGATTCCTTACTACCTGATTGACGAGGCGGCGGAATTCCAGAAGCACGTCATCCAATACTTCGCGGACGAATACAAGGCCGGGCGCACGCCGAATCCGTGCGTGATGTGCAATCAGAATTTGAAGTTCGGGCGATTGATTGATCGCGCAGATCAATTGGGTGCAGACTTTATTGCGACAGGACATTTTGCGCGGGTGGAACGCATCGAAGATTCGACGATGGTAGGGACATCGCGCTGCGATGTCCTCGCCCGCGCAGCAGCGGGCGAAACGATTGCGCCGCTGGACGCGGCGCGGACGGCGCAGCGCGCCGTCCCTACCTCACGCTACTTGCTCAAGCGCGGGCGGGATTTGCGCAAGGACCAGAGTTATTTTCTGTTCTCGCTGCGACAGGATCAACTGGCGCGGGCGATGTTTCCGTTGGGTGAAAAGACGAAGAGCGACACACGCGAGGTAGCACGGAATTGCAATCTCAAGACTGCGGACAAGGAAGAGAGCATGGAGATTTGCTTCGTGCCAGATAACAACTACGGTGGTTTTCTCCAGCAGGCGAATCTGGTGCAGAAGCATCGAGGTGAAATCGTGGATGTGCGCGGTCAGGTGCTCGGCCATCACGACGGCATTGAGTTTTACACGATCGGGCAGCGGAAGGGTTTGGGCTTGTCCTCACCGAAGCCACTTTACGTTGTTGAACTGGACGCAGAGCAGAATCGTGTGGTGGTGGGCGATGATTCGATGTTGGATCGTGACGAGTTTGTGGCCGAGCGCTGCAACTGGCATCCGTTCGAGCAATTGACCGGGCCAATCGAGGTGACGGCGAAGATTCGTTACAATCATCCCGGCACACCGGCCACGATCACGCCGCTCGGCGACAATCGCACCAAGGTTAAGTTGCATACACCGCAGCGCGCCATCACGCCCGGCCAGGCTGCGGTGTTCTATCAGGATGATTTGGTAGTGGGCGGTGGCTGGATTACCCGTCAAAGTTGAACGTTCTTCCCGGAGAAGTCCGGTTGAGTCAACAAACCCCTTGACGCTTTTGCAGTCAGGTTGAACATTCGCTACACGAGACGAACCAGCTTGTTCACCAGACAACAATTCAACCTCTGCAAGTTATGAAACCCGCGCCTTTGGAATTTCGCCTGATACAAAATATGTTTGTGGTTCTTATCCTGGGTGTGATGACTGCGCTGCGCGCGGATGAAGCGCCGCAATCGCTTCCGCTGGTTCAGGACTGGTCGAATGCGGGCTTGATCACGAGTGACAATGACTGGTCGCGTGTGCCAGGGTTCATGGGGTATCGCGGAGACAGGCTGGTTTCAAAACCCGGCATGAGTCCGGAGACAGTGACGGCCGATGGCGCAGGCACACCCGTGGATGTCATCGCAAATCAGAAAAATCCCAACTCGCTTCGCACCGGGGGAGTGGCGGAATTTGACGGCATCCCGGATGTGACGATAGCTCTCAAGGGTTCGGCTACAGCGGGCGCGCCTTCCTTGGTGTTGAATTTGAACACGGCGGGGAAACGGAATGTGGCCGTCGGTTACAATCTTCGCGATCTGGACGGTTCGGCCAACAACGCGGTTCAGGCGGTCGCGTTCCAGTATCGTACGCAGACAAATGTGGCCTTCACGGATATTTCCGCAGCGTTCGTCGCAGATGCGAGCACCGGGCCGGGTCTGGCGACGGAGGTGATTCACCGCGTGGTCTTGCTGCCTGAGGGGGCGAACAACCAGCCGTTGGTGCAGGTGCGTTGGATCACCTGCAATGCGGATGGCAATGATGAATGGATAGGCGTGGATGACATTGCCGTGATCGGTGATGAAATCGCCAGGCCCGCTGCGGTGGAAAATGCCACGACTAAAAGCAACGCTCCGGTCAAGGCGCTGCGCTCCCCAAAAGATTCAGTGGCGAACTGATTCCCTCTTAATCGGAACCATGCAAAAAGGATGTCGCGCGAAGGTCACGAAGGAGGCGAAGGCAAAGCGGGAATATGTGTTTCGACGGGATTGTTTCGCACACGGTTTGGTGAGTCCGCCGACGAGAGGCAAATCTTGTGTTTTCTTCGCTCCC
>CAZFNB010000264.1:0-4641 GCA_964520235.1 uncultured Bifidobacterium sp.
CCTCAATATCTCAGCTTCATCGTCGTGGACGATGACACGACCAACGAAACAAAGTCGGTGCGAATCACCAACAACCAGGATCAGGACATGGCCATTGAGAAAATCGTTTCCACAAATCCGACTTTTGTGACCGAATTGAGAACCAACCGCCCCGGGCGCGAATTTGAGTTGTTGGTCACCTGCGTTCCGCAACCCGGAAACACGGCACAACAGGGTCAAATCCTCATCAACAAGGCTGGCGACCCCGCCCCTGTGATTGTCACGGCCATGCTCACGCCGCAACGCGCGTTGCAGATCGCTTCATCTGTCCTTCACCTCGCACCCGGCCAGATACCGCCGCAGTATTGCGCACGCCAGATCACCGTTCAGAACAACTCCCGCACCCCGCTCGCCTTGTCCGATCCAAAGGTGAACGCGGACGGCGCCACGGTTCAGCTTCAGGAACTCAAGCCGGGCCATACGTTCGTTTTCAACGTCACCTTCCCGACGAACTTTGTCGTGGCATCAAACCAGGTCATCGAGGTTTCAGCGAAAACTTCACACCCGAAGCTTCCGATTCTGAAAGCCACCGTGATTCAGGTGGACAAACCCAACTGAGCGCGCCTGCAAACACAAACACCCGCTCCCATGCGCCACGCAAGACACATCTTGTCCGAAGCCGCAATCGTGGCAATGACGGGACTTGCAATCGCGTTCGTCGCAAATGCGCTTTCACCGCGTGGACTTGAATTGCGGCGCGACTACTTTCCTAAACTCCTGGTCACGGGTGTCTCAACGACAAGCAATCCCGTTGTCGAAAGCACGATCACGACAACCAACACAACACCAGCCCTGACGCAGCACGGTCTGCCGCTTGTCAAAAGCAATCACGTTGCACAGATGTTTCGCGACCCTCAATACGAGCAAGGCATCATCGTGTTCGTGGACGCACGCGACGATGTGAATTACAAGGCGGGCCACATCCCCGGCGCGTGGCAACTGGACCGCTACCATGCGGAAAATTACCTCCCCACCGTCCTGCCCGTGTGCCTCGGCGCGCAGCGTGTCGTCGTTTACTGCACCGGCGGCGATTGTGACGACAGCGACTACGCAGCGGCGCTGTTGCGTGAGGCGGGTGTGCCTGCGGAAAAACTTTTCGTCTATGCCGGAGGCATCACGGAATGGAAGGAAAATGGCCTGCCGGTTGAAACCGGCCCACGCAACCACGGCGGCATTCCACAACAATGAACACGGCTGAAAACAAATCCCGCGCGTGGCGCTTTGCCGACGCCCTGGGCGTCATCGCCCGCTGCATCGTCGGCGGGATGTTCATTTACATGGGCGTGGTCAAGGCGCTGCATCCCGTGGATTTTTTGAAGCTCGTCCGCGAATACGACATCATTCACGCGCCGCCCGCGCTTAATCTGATTGCCGCAGCGCTTCCGTGGTTTGAAGTGTTCTGCGGGCTGCTGCTTGTCGCCGGCATCGCGGTGCGCGGCACCGCACTCGTCGGCGTTCTGATGCTCGTACCCTTCACAGTGCTCGTCTTGCTGCGAACCATCGAGATGAGCCGTGCTGAAGGACTCTCTCTTTGCGCCATCAAATTCGATTGCGGCTGCGGCGGTGGCGAAATCTGGATTTGCCGCAAGCTTGTTGAAAACTTGATGCTCACACTGCTGTCCGCGTGGCTGATTTTTTCCCGCAACGAACGTCTTTGCCTCCGGCATCAACTCATCCGAACGCCCTCCACATGAGACGTAGATTTTGTCTGGCGCTCGTGCAGGCGCTCTGCGTGCTGACCCTGACCGGCTGCGGGCGTTTCGTCGCGCATCGCATGGTGCAGTCGCCAAACACGTATCCATCATGGTTGCGGCCTTCCGCCCGGGTGACGCTCGCGCTGGATGATTATTTCTCGACCAATGTTCCGCCGCGCGAGGTGCGGGTCGGTCCGCCGGGCGCGACACTGAATTATCGCGTGGTCGAACCGCGTGACTACAAATACAAGACCTCCTTCACTAACTGGATGCAGAACGGCAGACCGCACTACTCGATTTCCTGCCACGTCAGGATGCCTGGCGAAACCAACATCTGGAGCACGGCGCCGCGGGGCACTGTCGTGTTGCTGCACGGTTACGGCATGGCGCAATTCGCGATGACTCCCTGGGCGCTGGGCCTTGCGCACGATGGCTGGCGCACCGTGCTCGTGGACTTGCGTGGACACGGAAAATCCACCGGACGCAGAATTTCCTACGGCATCAATGAAGTCCACGACCTCAGCCAGTTGCTCGACGCACTCGAACGCGACGGACAGCTCGCCCAACCCGTCGCCGTCATGGGCGATTCCTACGGCGCGGCGCTCGCCATCCGTTGGAGAACTGTCGAACCGCGACTCGACAAGGCCATAGCCATTTCACCCTACGCAGAACTATCAAAAGCCACGTTGAGCATCGTTCGCGACAATGCACGATGGATTCCGACTGCCGTCATCCGCGCAGGATTGAAGCAACTGCCCGAAGTCTTGAAAGTCCCGGCTGATGAACTGGACACGCTCACGACGTTGACGCGGCGTCCGGTGAAGCTTCTGCTTGTCACCGGCGAAAAGGACACCATCGCGCCTCCAGCCGAAGTGCGGCGACTGTTTGAAGCGGCGGAAGACGGCAGCGAATTTTTCATCATCCCGAATGCCACGCATGAAGCCGCACCGTATTTCTTCACCGACCTCGTTCCGCGGGTCGAATCATGGCTGAAAGGCGGGCAGCGATCCGCAAGCGTTCAATAAACTGATCAGCCGGAGAGAACGTGGTCAATCCGTTCCGATGCAATACAGATTTTTTCGCCCCGGATGAAAATGCGGTTCGCCAGCAGCACCGGCGTCGCGATGACGCGATCATTCATCGTGTTTTCCGCCAGCAACTCGAACTTGTCGCCCACGCGCGCCACGAACACCACACCGTCCTCGCGTGCCGCGTAAAGTTTGTCGCCGGCAATGACCGTCGAACTGTAAAAATTGGCGCTGCTTTTCGGCAACGAATCGCTCCAGAATGACTTTCCAGTGATTGGATCGAGGCAGTCCACCTCGCCGCGATCACGCAACAGATACACGCGTCCCTTGTATTCGGTGGCACTCGGAACAAACGTCCCGGTGTCCGTGCGTTTCCAAAGATGGTTTGTCGCATCGAACTCGCCCGATTTACCCAGCCGCACGCCGTAAAGCAGCGCGTTCCCACGATCGCTCCGTCCGAACGCCAGCACCGCCACGTCTCCTGCCAGCAGCGGCATCGCCACGGCAGGCCAGTTCCTGCCGCCACCCGGATTGAAACCCGCCGCCGACCATAGCAACTTCCCATCGCCCGCTCCGTGAACAGTCAGATGTTCCCCGCCCCATGTCAGCAACGCCTCCCGCCCCTCGTAACGGATCACCAACGGCGTATTGTAACTGTGATCGTTCTCGTTCGGCGTTTCGTAATTGCGCGCCGTCTTCCATCGGATTGCTCCTGTGTCCTTGTCGAATGCCGCCAGCCACGATTCGCCGCGATGCATCCGCGCCATCACGACGTATTTTTCTGTCAACACCGGCGACGTGCCGTGATCCCAAAACAACGTGTCCCGCCCGAACGCATCCACCAGATTCGTCTGCCAGCGCAGTTTGCCGTCCATGTCCAACGACGCAAAATTCCCGCTCTTGAAATACACGAACACGCTCCTGCCGTCCGTGACCGGCGACGCATTGCAACCTGAACCGTTGCGATGCTTGCCCGCGCGCTCCACACCCAGCTTTGTCTGCCACAGAATCTTTCCCGACCAATCCAACGCCATCGCCGCATCCTGGCCGTCCACCGGCGCGGTGAGAAAAATGCGCTTGTTCCAGACGATCGGCGTTGAACAACCCTTGCCCGGCAATTCGGTTTTCCAAAGCAGATTTGTCCCATCGCCCCATGACACCGCGTAATTGCCATCAGGCGATGCGCCTTTGTCATCCGGCCCACGCCAGCTCGGCCAATCTGTCTGCGCTCCCGCTGCGACACCAACCGCGCACATCAAGACAACGCAACCGATGGGAAATGGCGCGATTGGAAAATGGCTTCTCTGTTTCACGCCCGCATTGATGCAGGATTCAGCCCGTGTCTGGCAAGATTTTGGTGGCATGGGAATGCTGACGATACCATCTGGCGTTTCATTCACCCTGATTCCATCTCAGCGTGTCCTGGAGGGAACAGGTGATTGAACTATTACGAAGAAAGCTGAAGCCGACGCGTATCGGCTGTCATGATTCAAAAGCCTGTTTTATCAGGTCTGTGCCGGCTGAGGCGGCTGCTGAGTCGAAAAGCTTTTCCATACATTCAACGGCAACAGACCGAGCACGATGAGGGCGACCTGGCTGCCGACGAAGAGCATCAACCACTTGAACGCCGCGTCCATAAAGCCGTAACTGTGCAAACCGATGCCGAGCATGTTCGTGCCGAACCATGACCACGCGGTGACGATGTTGCCGAAGATGGCCAGATTCATCAGGCCGCGTTCCTTCACCAGCCCGCCCCAGCGCGCGTGCAGGATGAGCGCGTTCCAGACCACGATGAGCAGCGCACCGTTCTCCTTCGGATCCCAACCCCAGAAACGTCCCCACGATTGATCCGCCCAGATGCCGCCCAACACCGTGCCGGT
>CAZFNB010000265.1:0-4618 GCA_964520235.1 uncultured Bifidobacterium sp.
CGCCGTCCAGCCGGATGGCAAGCGCCTGGCCGACCGGCCCGGCGGAATTCTCGAACGTGATGTTCTCCGCCGTGAAATCCTCCGCGTCAATCTGCGTCGAGGGCGTGCGGAACGTGCCGATGGCTTTGCCCGTCGGCCCGATGATGTTCGCGTTGAGGTCGTATGTGAGGATCGTCTTTTCCGCGTCCTCGCCGACGAGATGGAAGAATCGTTTCTCACGCTGGATGTAAATCTGTTCCTTGTAAGTGCCGGGCTTGATGCGGATGACGACGTGATTGGTGGTGTAGCCCATCGGCACGGACATGATGGCGTCCTGGACGTTTGTGAACTGCCCGCTGCCATCCTGCGCCACGATGACTTCGGTGATGCTGACCTTGACGGCAGGCGCGGGCTTTGGCATGGCGGTATTGCATGCAGTGAGAAACAGAGCAGGCAAAATCGTAGTGACAATCGCCAGTTGGAAATACTTTTTCATTTGTAGTTTGGTTTCGCCGGTAGGGCGCGTAACTCCGTGCGCGCCGCCGCCGAGCATTCAAGATCGGCGCGCACGGAGTGACGCGCCCCACCTTTTGTCATTTGGAAATGCCGCGCTCACTGCTCAGGACGAACTTTGTGAGGTGTGAAATTTCCGGCGTGGCAGCAATGTCCTTTTCAATCAACTTCACCGCGTTCGACATCGTGAGGCCTTCGCGGAAAAGAATCTTGTAAGCCTGTCGGAGCGCGGTGATGGATTCCTCGGTCGCGCCGTTGCGTTCAAGGCCGACCTTGTTGATCGTCCGCGTCTCGGCGGGATTGCCGTCGGCGATCATGAACGGCGGAACGTCCTGAACCACCTTCGAGCAGCCGCCAATCATCGCCATCTTCCCGATGCGGCAAAACTGGTGGATCGCTGCGAGTCCGCCAACGACCGCGTGATCCTCCACGGTGACGTGGCCCGCCAGCGTGGCTACGTTCGACATGATGACGTGATTGCCGAGCGTGACGTTGTGCGCGATGTGGCAGTAGGCAAGGATGTGATTGTGCGATCCGACCGTGGTGACTTCGCCGTCGCCCGTGGCGCTGTGGATTGTGACGTACTCGCGGAATGTGTTGTTGTCACCGATTTCGGTGCGAGTGATACCGCCTTTCCATTTCAAATCCTGCGTCTTCAACCCGATGCTGGCGAACGGGAAAATTTCGTTTCCCTTGCCGAGCTTCGTGTGGCCGTCAATGACGACATGTGAGTGAAGCGTGCAATTTGCGCCGAGTTCGACGTGCTCTCCGATGACGCAATAGGGGCCGATGTTGCAGCCTTTGCCGATGCGTGCCTTCGGGTGGATGATGGCGGTCGGGTGGATCATGCGTCGCGCACCATGAAGGTGACGTCCGCCTCGCTGACGATTTCGCCGCCGACTTTGCAAACGCCTTTTGCCTTGCCGATCTTGCCACGCATCTTGGTCATCTCCGTTTCAATCACCAGCACGTCACCGGGCAGCACCGGCTTGCGCCATTTCACGTTTTCGGCGGACATGAAATACGCGACGGACGTTCCGGGATCGGCGGATTTGAGCATCAAAATCCCCGCCACCTGCGCGATGGCTTCGAGTTGCAGCACGCCCGGCATGATGGGATGACCGGGGAAATGTCCCTGGAAATACGGCTCGTTGATCGAAACATTTTTGACGCCGATGACGACATTGCCCTCGACCTTCGTGATCTTGTCCACCATCAAAAACGGATACCGGTGCGGCAACGTTTTCATGATGGCGGCGATGTCCATCGCGGCGTCGGTGACAGGCTGCTCGCCCTGCGCGGTTTCTTTCGTCGCGGCTTGAGCGGGCGGCGGAGCAAATGTCTGGGCCTTGCGCAACGGCTTGGTCATTTGCACAGCCAGCAGCCGGGCCAGTTCACAATTGCCGGCGTGACTCGGCTTCACCGCGATGACGTGTCCGTGAATCGGCCGGCCCAGCAGCGACAAATCGCCGACGATGTCGAGCATCTTGTGCCGGACGAATTCGTCGGGGTAACGCAGCGGTTCGGTGGTCAGCACGGCGTCGTCGCGGATGACCACGGCGTTCTCCAGCGTGCCGCCTTTGATGAGCCCGTTCTTGATGAGAAACTCGATCTCCTCGAAAAAACAAAACGTCCGCGCTTCGGAAAGTTCCCGCTCCCAAAGTTTCGGCGTGATCTCCGTCGAGTAGAACTGGGTGAAACGCCCGCCCTTGTCCGCACTCGTGCAGGTGATCTTGAAGGCCTCGTCCGGGAAGATCGTCATCACCGTCTCGCCCATCTTGAGTTCGATCGGCTCGGTGACGGTGTAAGGCTCGCGTTTTTCGTTCTGCGGCACGATGCCAGCCGACTGGATCATCTTGCAGAACTCGCGCGAGCTGCCGTCGCCGATGGGCGGTTCGTTCGCGTCAATCTCCACGATGGCGTTGTCCACGCCGTAACCCGCGAACGCCGCGAGAACGTGCTCGACCGTGTGAATCTTGATGTTGCCCTTGGCGAGCGTGGTGGAGCGGTTCGTCTCGGAGACATTTTCCACGCGCGCCTCGATCTCGGGTTTCCCGTCGAGGTCAACGCGCCGAAAGCGCACGCCGGTGTTGGGCGGCGCTGGCAGAAACGTCATGTTCACGCGGTTGCCGCTGTGCAAGCCGGTGCCGGAGAAACTGGAGGGACGACTGAGGGTCTGCTGCTGTGACACGAAGTCATTAGAACAAAGCCCCGCCGCGCTTGGCAAGCGGGAGATTTTCCCAAACGCCCGGTGGAATCAAAAACGTTGCCAAGCAGAAATCCCTTCCATCACAATGCCAGCGTGAATTTTCGCGATAAAATCATTGCGTGGGAAAAGTTGACCGAATGGCGCGCGGCTTTTCGCAGGACGGGCAGAAAGCTCGTCGTCACCAACGGCTGCTTCGATCTGTTGCATCTCGGCCACGTGACATATCTCGAAACCGCGCGCAACTTCGGCGACGCGCTGCTCATCGGCATCAACAGTGACGAATCCGTCCGGCAGTTGAAAGGCGACGACCGCCCCATCAACAGCGAATCCGACCGCGCCTCCGTCATCGCCGCGCTGCAAAGCGTGGATGCCGCCTGCATCTTCGCCGAGAAACGCGCGACCAATTTTCTCAAGCACGCGCAACCGGACATCTATGTGAAGGGCGGCGATTACACATTGGATACGCTGGATCAGGACGAACGCCGCACCGTCGAGAGCGCAGGGGGAAAAATCGTCATCATCCCGTTTGTTCCCGGCAAATCCACCACGGCCACGCTGGCGAAGATCGCAAAACTTTAGCCCGTGCCGCGCCCGATGAACCGATGAAGATTCTTGTCATTTCACTGGCGGGCATCGGTGACACGCTTTTTGCCACGCCGCTCATCCACGAGTTGCGCGCCAGTTTCCCCGACGCGCGCATTGACGCGCTCGTGTTGTGGGCCGGTTCGCGTGACGTGCTGGAGGGCAATCCGCATCTCAACAAGGTCCATCAGAAAAATCTCATCACGGAGTCCAGGGCGGCATCGCTCAAATTTCTCTGGCAGCTTCGGGGCGAAGGCTACGATGTCTCCATCAACACGCACCCGCAAAGCCGGAGGCATTACCGCATCGTGGCCCGCATCATTGGCGCGCGAACGCGCATCAGCCACGACTACGATCATGCAGGGGCGCTCGACCACCTGCTCGTGAACCGCGCGCTGCCGCAGGATTACAACCGTCACGCCGTCGAAAACAATCTCGCTCTGCTGTCGCTGCTGGCTGTGAAGCCAAAACTTCCGTCGCACGGCTACGAACTTTTTCTCAGACAGGCCGAACAGGATTGGGCGGGTGAATTTATCAAGGCCGGAAAGCTTGAAGGCCGGAAGTTGTTTGGGATTCACGTCGGCTCGGGCGGCACGAAGAACCTTGCATTGCGCCGCTGGCCGCAGGAGCACTATGTGGAATTGATCCGGCGGTTGCTGGGAGACTCTGCCGATGTTTCCGTCCTGCTGTTTGGCGGGCCTGAAGAGCGGGAGACGCACGCGGCGATCTTGAACCGGATCACTTCACCGGGCCTGTTGCAGCCGGAAACCCGAAGCCTGCGTCACGCTGCCGCGCTCGTGAAGCAATGCCGCGCCTTTCTCAGCGTGGACACCTCGCTCATGCACGTCGCCGCTGCGATGGCCGTGCCGCGACAGATCGTCATCGAGACGCCGTCGTTCAACAGAACCGTCGAACCGTTTGGCCGTCCGTTCACACTCGTGAAAAATCCCGCCGTGGCCGGAAAGAACCTGGAGCTTTATCGCTACGACGGCGAGGGGCTTCGCGGCAGCGCCGATGAACTCGTTCGTTGCATGGCGTCCGTGACGCCGGATGAGGTTTTCCGCATCGTGAAGGAGGCGCTGGCTTGAAGTTGTCTTGACGCGAACCGCGCCGGCGTCAAAAGTGTCGCCGCACAAAATGAAATCACCGCACGCATCGGATGAATCCTGAAACTCAAACCACCGGCCCGCGCCGGCTCAACGTCGGCTGCGGACTCGACATCCGCCCTGGCTGGACGAACCTCGACATGGTGGACTACGGCGGCAACCAGATCGTTGACCTCAACAAATATCCATGGCCGTTTCCTGAAAATCATTTTGATGAGGTGCTTTGCTC
>CAZFNB010000266.1:0-4593 GCA_964520235.1 uncultured Bifidobacterium sp.
AGTCATTGATCGTGATGGTGGAGGCCGTCGCGCTGCTGTTGGTCACGACGCCGAGCGTGGGATTGAAACCACCGAGCAAACCCGCGAAAATCTGGCTCTTGCCATTCAAGTCGAACAAGCCACCGCCAATGGACAACGACGCCGCCGGCGCAACGTTGTTCGTGCCGAACACGATCAATCCCTTGGTGGTGATATTCCCATAGATCGTCAGGTTGCCGATGGTGTTGCTCCGGCTGTTCAAGTAGAGAACCGAGTTGGCCTGATCGGCATGGAGCGAGAGAGTGTAGTTGCTGCCCGAGTCCGTGATCGGAGAGGTCAGAATCAACGTGCCACCGTCAGCGGCACGGATGCGGGCGCTGCTCGCGAGTGTGATGGGGCTGGCGACGGTAATCGCGCTGTTGGTGTCCACGGAGCGGAGCGCGCCGTTGTTGTTGCCTCCGGTCGTGCCGTTGCCGTTGAGCGTGAGCGGTTCGCCGGACAGCGTAATGCCATTGCTTAACGAGAGCGAACCACCCGAGGCAACCACCGTGCCCGCTGCGGCCGAACCCAGTGCGCCGGGACGATTGATCTGCAACGTGCCACCGCTGATCGTGGTGATGCCGGTGTAGGTGTTGGTGGTGTCCAGGATGAACGTCGTGCCGGTGAATCCAGTGCGATCAATGCCCGTCGAGCCGGTGATACGACCATTGCCGGTGACGATGTAATTGCCCGCCGCGACCACGGAGAACGGTTTCACGTCATGCGGCAAAGTCACCGTGCCGAAGTTGCTGTTGTCGAAGCTGACGCTGTCACCGAAGCCGCTCGGATATTCTGCGTAAGTCGCCGTGCCCAGATTCCAGTTGAAGAATCCGTTGGTGGACCATTCACCGTCACCCTGCGTCCACAGCAGGTTTTGAATCGAGGGAACAGTCACGACGAGATTGATCGCCGAGCCGGTGTCCTGAATGGTGGCCGCCATTCCGCTTGGCAGAGACGAGGGCGTGGGACTGATCGAACCTGCGCCGGTCTTTGAACCATAGGTGATGAGTGTGAACGTGCCCGTGCCGAAGTTGTATCCTTTGATTCCGATTTGCGTGACGCCATTGAGATTCAGCTCGCCAGAGGTCGAGATGGGCGTGCTGAAACCAGTCACGCTGGCATCACCGAAGTTGATGGTCAGCGCCGGGCCGCCGTTCAAGCTGATGGTGGATGACGAGGAAAGCGGCGCACCGTTCGTGTAGGTCGCTTCGAGCGTCGCTCCATTGCTGACCACGATGGCGCTGGACGCTGACAATCCAGATAACGGACGCAACAACAACGTACCTTGACCAGCGATCGTCGCTCCGGTGTGTGAGGAACTACCTGTCAATGTAAGGGTGTTTGTCCCTTGTTTGTTGAGGCTCGATGCACCTTGGATCACACCGGAGAATGTTCCGCCGTCGTTGTCGAGTCCGACCGTCAGAGTCGCCGCCGCGCCGGTGTTGTCCACAGTGCCCGCGCCCGTAAGTCCGTTGATGCCTTCGTTGTTGCCGTTGAGATTGAGTGTCGCACCAGAAGCCACAGAAACGTCGCCAACGCCCGCGCCATCGGGGAGGACGTTGCTCGCGCCCAACTGCACTGTTCCCGCGCTGATGACGGTGTTGCCCGTGTAGGTGTTGGGATTGGAAAGAGTCAGGCTTCCTGTTCCACGTTTTGTGAGCGCGGCCGATCCGGCAATGCCGCTGCCGGTGAGGGTGTAATTCTTGGTGCTATCCACAGTCACGCTGCCGGGGCTGCGCGTGGCAGTGAGGTTGACGGTAGGATTGGCAGCAACGGCCGCATCCGTGAAGAACACTTGATCACCGTCCGTATAGTTCGTCGCACCAAAAATGACATTGGTCCAATTCAAGGCTGCGGTTTCCCAATCCGAATTGACGTTTCCTTTCCAGATGCGCGCCGAAAGTTCAGTCGCCGATTGGCCTACGATCTGAAACCCGCACAGGCCAGCACCACCGCCGATGAGACAATCAACCGTGAACGTTCTGACATCGCTGGTAAGAAGCGTGGGGTCACCGAACACAGCGTATTGAGCGACGGGGTTGTTGCCGCCGCCGAGGTTGCTGGTTTGAGTGGTTCTTGAGAAACCGGAGACAACAGCATTGGTTGCAGCAGCGGCAGTATTGGCGCAACGAAAGTAGAACGTAGTCGTCCCGTCGGAGATGGAAGCATTCGTCTGGGTGAGAAAGCCGCCCACATAGACGATGACTTTGTAGCCGTTGGGGAAATTTGCATTGAGATTGCTCAATGTCAGAGAGGTGGGACTCGCCGTTGCCGTGTAGTCGTCCAAGCCCTGGTTGAGTGGCGTATCCGCGTAGGCGCCATTGAAACCGGAGGCCCAGGAGTTTGGCGCAGTGAGCGACAACGTAAGCGTGCTCGCTGAAGAATCCGAAAACGTAAGCGCTGATGTGGTCAACGTGCCCTGGAGGTTGTCGCCGCCATTCCGGTTGAAGTTGACCCAGCCGCCCACGACGGTATTGAGATTCGTGATGCCGAAGACTTCATCGGAATCAATGTTGGAAGGATCGGTGGTGTACGGCGTGAGGTTGACGCTCACGATTGCGGCTTGCGCAGAGAGGCCGGCCGACAAGCAGGCGATGATCACAGAGGTTAGGAACAATCTGTTGAGGAGTATCGGGATTTGCTTCATGGGGATGGTGGTGGTTGTGTGTTGGAGATGAGAAAATGATTATGGATTTACGTGGTGTGCCGAATGCCTCAGCGGGTAACGGTGATCCAACCGTAGGGCTGTTTGCCGGTGGTCATGGTCTCGGCATGACGATTGGTGTTGGCGGTCAAGCTGGAGACGTGATTGTCAAAGTAACCGTAGTTGCGGTTGTTGCCATGCACGGGCTTGTCGGGCAACTGATCCCACGCACCCGGAAGAGTGGCTGTTGTGGCCCCGGGCAATTCACGGTCGGAATCAACGATGGATCCGTTGCCGGAAGGATTGAAGATGCTGCCAATCTTCGGCGAAGAAAAAGCCCACAACGTGGCGCCCTCGACATACGCACGCTGGCGATACATGCGACGCTCCTGGTGAATGTCACCCGCCTGGGGTGCGCGAGCCGCGTATTGCGGATTGCGCACGAAACCGGGGCAGACGAGGATTTTGCTTTCTGACGTACCTTGGTTGACGAGCGATTTTGAGTTGGCCAGATACGGAGCGATGTGAAATCCCAGTTCGGGGCGCGTGGGATTGACGTCCGCCCAGGAACTCCGCGTGTTGAGCCCGAGCGTCAGTCCATTGGGCGTGCCGTCGGAGTTGATGTTGTAAGGGAGCCGGTCGTCGTTGTCGCCCGCGAACAATGTGATTCCGAGCATCACTTGTTTGAGGTTTGACACGCACTGCACGCTGTAGGCTTTGGATTTGGCCCTGGAAAGCGCTGGCAACAGCATGGCCGCGAGAATCGCGATGATGGCGATGACCACCAGCAATTCGATCAAAGTGAAAGCGGTGTTCGCATGAAAAGCAACGCGGCTTGACCGACGGATGTTTGATTTCATGTCGGCCACTCTACCCGCCCGGCGCGCGACTCATCTATCATATCTTGATGTGATATTTGAAATCACATCTTCGGACTACGATACAGACATAGATTCCCTACTCGACGCGTGCCTGTGCATTTCTTGGCATGTCAGCCGGGCGTTGGCGGAAATAGAATAACAACAACAGGAACAACCATTATGATCAAACAATTCGCTGTCATCGCCCTCGCTGTCGCAGCCGCGCTGATCCAGGGATGCGACAACAAATCCAACCAAAGCGCCGCCCCTACCGGGCAAAAAAGATTGCATCTGGCGTTCGTGGCAAACTCTCCCGGAGAATACTGGGCCGTCGTGAATCTCGGTTGCGACATCGCCGCACAGCAGCTTGGGAATGTGGACGTGGATTTCCGTTTCCCTGAGAGCGCCAGCATCGAAGCCCAGGAGAAACTCATCTCCAATCTCATCGCATCGGGAGTGGACGGCATCGCCATCAGCCCGATTGACGCCGATAAACAATCAGGCTTTCTCGATACGGTCGCGGCCAAGACTCTGCTCATCTGCGCGGACAGCGACGCGCCGCAATCCAAACGCGTCAGCTACATCGGCACGGATAATCTTATTGCGGGCACGGAAGCGGCCACATTGATCAAGAACGCACTGCCGCAAGGCGGCAAGATCGCCCTGTTCGCCGGTTATTCCAAAGCGCAGAACACGAAGGATCGCGCGGAGGGAATCCGTCGCGGACTTGCCGGAAGCAACATCGAGATCGTCGAGATGTTCGAGGACGGACAAAGCCAGAGCGTAGCCGCAGAGAAGATGGCATCGGCCATCTCTAAATATCCCGATCTCGCTGGCGCCATCGGACTCTCCGGTTATCACGGCCCGGCTTTGACGAAGGCTTCTCACAGCCTCGGAAAAAATGGCAAGATCAAGATCGTCTGTTTCGATGACAACAGCGACACGCTCACCGCGATAGCCGCAGGCGACATCTACGGAACGATCGCGCAAAAACCGTTTGAGATCGGCAAGCGGACGATCGTTCACATGGCGAACCATCTTCGCGGAGACAAGACCCAGTTCTCCAACACC
>CAZFNB010000267.1:0-4566 GCA_964520235.1 uncultured Bifidobacterium sp.
GCACGAGATGGGCACGCAGATCATCCTCGGCAACACGTATCATCTCAACATCCGCCCCGGCATGGACATCATCCGCGCGGCGGGCGGGTTGCACAATTTCATCAACTGGCAGAAACCCATCCTGACGGACAGTGGCGGGTTTCAAGTGTTCAGCCTCGCCAAGATTCGCAAAATCAAAACACACGGCGTTGAGTTCCGTTCGCATCTGGACGGTTCGCCATTGTTCCTCGGGCCAAAAGAGGCGATGGAAATCCAACGCACGCTCGGTTCGGACATCGCAATGGTGTTCGATGAATGTCCGGCACATGACGCGCCTGCTCGGGAGCAGCGTCATGCCGTTGAACGTACGATCCGCTGGGCGAAAGAATGTCGCGAACAACCGCGCGCGGCGGGACAACTCGTGTTCGGCATCTGTCAGGGCGGCAGCAACCCGGAATTGCGCGAGCAATGCGCAAAAGCCATCGTCGCGCTGGACTTTGATGGCTATGCCATCGGTGGTGTAAGCGTAGGCGAACCCGAGCCTGAGATGATGAAGGCGGTGGAACTCGCAGAGCCGCATCTACCAGCGCACAAGGCACGTTACGCGATGGGCCTCGGCACACCGGCGCAGATGGTGGAACTCGTCGCGCGCGGCGTGGACATGTTCGACTGCGTGTTGCCGACGCGCGTAGCCCGAAACGGCACGGCATTCACCTACAAAGGCCAGTTCGGTTTGAAGGGCGGCGCTTACAAGGCTGACTTCAGACCCATCGAGGAGGGTTGCGAGTGTTTTGCATGCAGACATTTCACCCGCGCCTATCTGCGACACCTGCTGAACGTGAACGAAATCCTTGGGCTGCGCATGTTGAGCGTTCACAATTCTTACATGTTCATCCGGGTTCTGGCCGACGTGCGTGCGGCATTGGCGGCGGGCACGTTCGCCGACTATTACCGCGATTTCATCGCAAACTACGTCCCGTCGCAGAAAGTCCTGTCCCAACGGGAGGCAGCGAAGTTGTAACGCCAGGCTGCGACGCCGCATCCAAAACAGT
Source organism: uncultured Bifidobacterium sp. (assembly GCA_964520235.1). Taxonomy (GTDB): domain Bacteria; phylum Verrucomicrobiota; class Verrucomicrobiia; order Limisphaerales; family JADLHS01; genus JADLHS01. The sequence continues at coordinate 1,032 of CAZFNB010000267.1, forward strand.
TTTGACAACGGCCTGAAGTTTGCTTGGTTGAATGGCGAGCACTCGTTGCTTGCCTGGGAGAGAGGCCATTACTACCGTGGACGTAATATGGAAAATGTTGTCATCATCGGCTCAGGCTGCGCAGGTTGGACGGCGGCCCTCTACACCGCTCGCGCGAACCTCAAACCCCTTCTCATCACGGGCGAACAGCCCGGCGGCCTGCTCACCACCACAAGCATCGTGGAGAATTTCCCAGGATTTCCCGAAGGCGTGGACGGTTTTGAGCTGATGTCGCGCATGCAGAAACAGGCCGCGCGTTTCGGCACGCGCGTGAAATTTGGCAGCATCGTCCAGAGTGTTGATTTCTCAAAGCGCCCTTTCACGGTGGTTGTGGATGGCGAACCGGTACAAAGCAAAACCGTAATCATCGCCACCGGCGCCGGCCATCGCCATCTCGGGCTGGATTCCGAGCACCTGCTCGACAAAAAGGGCGTGACCTACTGCGCAACCTGTGACGGCGCCCTGCCCATGTTCCGCAACCAGCCGCTCGTCGTGGTAGGAGGAGGAGACTCGGCCTGCGAAGAAGCCATGTACCTGACACGATTCGCCTCCGTCGTTTATCTCATCCATCGCCGGGACTCATTGCGGGCCTCCAAAATCATGGCGGATCGCACCCTGGCCAATCCCAAGATCAAACCGGTGTGGGATTCGGTGGTCACTGAGATACTGGATGTGAAGCAGGACAAAGTCACCGGCGTCCGTGTAAAGAACCTGAAAACCAACTCGGAAAGCGTGATTGATTGCGCGGGCGTCTTTGTCGCCATCGGCCATGTGCCGAACACACAGATTTTCAAACCCATCATCAAAACGGACGAGAACGGTTACATCCTGCGCACCGGCGCCTCGACGAACATTCCTGGAGTGTTTGTGGCTGGAGATTGCTCCGACCATGTCTATCGGCAGGCCATCACAGCGGCGGGCATGGGTTGCGCGGCGGCAATCGAGGCGGAACGCTTCCTCGCGGCGGAGACACAATAACCGTTCATGGAATCAGTTTGTACCCGACGCCGTGAACGGTGAGCAAATGCCTTGGCTCATCGCCGTTGTCACCGAGTTTTTTTCGCAACTGCACGATCACCTGGTCCAGTGTGCGCGTGGTGCCGAAATAATTATACCCCCACACCTCGTTCAGCAGCCGGTCGCGTGACAACACCTCGCCGACATGCGCGTGGAAAAACTGCAGCAGTTTCAACTCCCTGGCCGTCAGCTCGTCGGATTCCTTGCCACGCTGTAATTGGAAGGTCTTCGGGTTTATCCTGACCGCGCCGATGGAAAACTCCGCGTCGTTCGCGCTCTTTTCCGTTGTCACCGGCGAGCGTCGCAGCAATGCGTGTATCCGCGCCAGCAATTCTCGCACGCCGAACGGCTTGGTCACGTAATCGTCGGCCCCGAGGTCAAGGCCGACGACCTTGTCAATCTCCTGCCCTTTTGCCGTGAGCATGATGATTGGTGTGGTGACTTTTTTCGCGCGCAGTTGTTTGCAGATGTCGTAACCGCTCATGCCCGGCAACATCACGTCCAGCAGCACCAGGGCCGGACGATGCTTTGTGAAGGTTTCGATCGCCTGATCTCCGCGTTCACAGGAGGCGACTTCAAATCCATCGCTCTTCAGCACCTCTTCCAATCCAAGCAGGATGTGGGCGTCGTCTTCGACAACCAGAATCTTTGTTTTCATTCTCGTTTCATTCGGTTTGCAACGGCAGCCGCAATGCAAAACTGCTTCCGCCGCCTTCGCGCGGTTCGTATCGGACATCCCCGCCATGCGCCCTGGCTATCTGGCGGGCCAGCGTCAGGCCCAGCCCGGAACCCTGGATGCCGCTGCCCAAGGAATCGTGCGCGCGATAAAACTGCTCAAATATTTTTTCCTCGCTTCCTTGAGGCACGCCAGAGCCCCGGTCGAGCACCTTCATTTCGGCATGAGGAAGAGGCGTGTCGCAGCGACACGTGATTATTTCAATCTCCCTCGCACCGTTCGAATATTTCTCGGCGTTGGACAGGAGGTTCACGATGATTTGCGCAACGGCGTCTCGGTCAACCCGCACCGGGACTGGTTTTTCCGGGAGAGAAACGGAGAATTGAAATCCGGTTGACTCAAGATGCGGACGATACGTCTCCGCCGTTTCCCGGACAAGGGCTGCCAGATCACAGGCGGCAAGGTTGTATTTCTTTTCCCCGCGCTCCATTCGCGCGAAATCAAGCACGTTGTTGATGAGCCGTGTCAGCCGCGCGGTTTCTGCCGTGATGATGCGAAGATAATTCTTCTGCTTCTCCGGCTCGCCAACCCTGCCCTCCGCCAGCAGTTCGGAAAACATGCGGATGGACGTGAGTGGTGTTTTCAATTCGTGCGACACGTTGCTGACAAAATCTGTTTTCTGACGGGCAAGGTTCAGTTCGCGGTTCAGATCGCGCACGATGAGCCAGCTTCCCGCGCCGATGGCAAACACAAGCGTGACGATCAGCAGCCCCAGCGTAAGTTTGGCCGTGTGCGCCGCTTTGGAGAGCTTTCCGGGATCGAGCAGATAGACCGCCACCTCCCAATGCGGCAGGGTCTCGCCGATTTCCGTCGCAGCAAACGGACGCTTCCAGTTGGTTTGAAAATCATTTCGTGACATCGCTGCCGGCTTCGCGTTGTCGTCGAGTATCGCCACACAAATGTCCTCGCTCACCGGCTGCTTCAACTCGTCGAAGATGCCGCGCAAATCTTCCTTTAGTCGTTTGATTGAAATTTGCGCGCCGAACACAGTCCCCGGCGCGCGCCCGGGCCTGTACCAAAACAACAGCGCGAGCCGGTTGTCCACGAAGCGAGCCACCGTCCCTTGTGCGGCGTCACCGATAAGCTGGCGGAACTCGGCCTCTGACGGATTCAGACGCGACAGGTTGTCCCCTTGGGAAATACTTTTTTCTGCGTCATAATTTATCGTCTGCTGCGGCACGACGTTTCGCGATTGCGCCTTGTTCGCAAACTTTTGTGGCGCAGATTCACGCAGCCAGCCGTTGAACACGCCACCGGACGTTGTTTCAGTCGAAGCATTTGATGCGACCTGTTGCTGGGCGATGTCGTTGTTTGCGTAGTTGTTGACCTGAATTTTTCCCGTGTTCCAATAAACCTGCGCCACTTCCGTGTTACAGAGAAACTTTCCGTTGCTCGAAATAAAATCCCGGGCTTCCTGCCCGGCTGAAATGCCAGGACTCAGCAACGCTCCGTTGGTGGTGACGGCAAATCCGATCTCTGCCAGCGGCCAGCGAGCGCGGAGTTTCTCGTCGAATGACTGCGCCAGTTCGCCGGCTTCCTGTTTCAATAATGCCAGGTCCACTTCTAGCGTGAACCCGCGCAGTTCTTCTGCCAGCACATCCGTCACCTCCTTCGCGAAAACGTCCGCGACTCCCTGGTAAAGGAGTGATTGCTGGCGCTCGACGATGAATTGTTGGTCGCGCAGCGAGCGGAATGCGAGCCATGCCAGCACGAGGCTTGGCGCGAGCACCGCCAGTACAAAAA
>CAZFNB010000268.1:0-4566 GCA_964520235.1 uncultured Bifidobacterium sp.
CACGCCGGTGGCAAGCTGCCAGCCTTGCGCGAGAGAAATCGCCACGCGGATTCCCGTGTATGAGCCTGGCCCGATGCCGACGGCGATGCACCCGATCTGCCCGCGCTCCAACCCCGCCTGGTTCAACGCCCGCTCGATCATGCCCAACGGTTTCATCGTGTTGCCCGGCGATGATTCGACGACTTCGCAAACGGAAGTGCCGCCGTCGTCCATTACTGCGACGCTGCGCTGTGATGAACTGAATTCAAGCGCCAGAATCTTCATAAACAATCCGTCGCTCTGTTTCGCTGAGTATTTCGATTTTCACTTTTCTGACTTTGCCATCTTCCATCTTGAATCTTCCATCTTCGAGTCTCTCAGCCCACTCGATCACCGCCACACCGTCCGGCTGGAGAAACTCTTCAATGCCCGCGCTGTGAATCTGCGCCGGTGTTTCGAGCCGGTAAAGGTCGAGATGAAACAGCTTCAACCGCCCGCCGCTGTATTCGTTGACGAGTGTGAACGTGGGCGAATGAACCCGCGTTGCGACGCCCAGTCCGCGTGCGATGCCTTTGACGAGTTGCGTCTTGCCTGCGCCGAGGTCGCCGCTCAACGCGATGACCAGTCCGCGCTCTGCCGTGCGCCCCCATCGTTCGCCAAGCGATTCCGTTTCGGCGGGACTATGAGAAATGAACGTAGCCATGAGCAGTGAGCGGGCGCACGCCGGTGGCATCGCGGAGGCGGATGCCGTCGCCGGTGGTGATCTTCCCGATGCAACTCAGGTTGAGTTTCGGGAATTGTCTTTTCCATGCGTCGAGCAACGGCACGGCGTCCCTGGCGGCGACAGTGAACAGCAGTTCAAAATCCTCGCCGTCAGTCAGCGCGGCAACGAACGCGGGTTTGGCCGCGTCACCGCGTTTGGAAATCTCCTTTGCCGCGCGGCTGATGGGGATTGCGGACTTCAGCAACTCTGCGCCGCACTTGCTGCCATCAAGGATGTGCCGCAAGTCTCCGGCAAGCCCGTCGCTCACGTCCATCATCGCGTGAATATCGAAGTTCTCCACGAGCCAGCGCGCCTCGGCGAGACGTGGCTCGAAATCAAGGTGCTTCCCGGAAATTGAACCGCCAAGTTCGCCCGTGACGAAAATGGCGTCGCCGGCTTTCGCGCCAGAACGCAACACGGCTTTGCCCCGCTCGACAGAACCGAGCAGGGAAATGGAAATCAACATCCGCTCCGGGTTCGTCGTCGTCTCGCCGCCGACGATGGCGACGCTGTATCGTTTTGCCAGGGCATTCATGCCGTCGTAAATCTTTTCGATGAATCTCGCATCGAACTCACGCGGCAGGGCGATTGTGACCAGCGCAGCGGTGGGCGTTCCCGACATCGCCGCGATGTCGCTCAAACACCGGGCCAGCGCCTTGTGCCCGATTTTTTTCGGCGGCGTGCCGGCAGTAAAATGAATCCCCTCGACGATGGCGTCCGTTTTGAAAAGCAACTGGCGGCTGACGTTGCCACATTCCAGCACGGCGCAATCATCGCCCGTCCCGACCACGACGGAATCGTTCGTCGGCAGTGCCCGTGTCAGGCGGGTGATGAGTTCAAACTCGTTCATGGTTGCGCGGGAAGACTTTTTCCGAATTCAGCCGCGAGAAAAAGCGCGACGAGATTGAAGGTGTTGAACAGCGTGTGCATGGTGATGCTGGCCACAAGATTGCCGGTCATTTCATAGAGCATCGTCAGCACCAGCGCGAGCGCGAAGAGCGGGAGCACTGTGGCGAGATTGAAGTGGATGAGTGCAAACACCGCCGCCGTGCCCCAGTGTGCAAGCCCACGAAACCCCGCCTGTTTGATGGCTGGATACAGTATGCCGCGAAAAAGGAGTTCCTCCGCCAGCGGCGCGATGACGATGGTTATGATTGCGAATGCTGCAACCTCGTGCCATGCCGTCGCGTGGCTGATGGCTTGAACGGATTTCTGAGCTTCTGGATCAACCCCCAGCATCGTCATCATTTTCACGGACGCGGCTTGCAACGCGAACCCCAGCGGCACAAACAAGACCGTGGCGACGGCGCCAAAAAGAACGGCGCGACCGGGCGTGTTGCCAAACCCGAAGGCGGTCTTCCAAGACACTTCATGTTCGCGGACAAAACGCCAGATGAACACGAGCGCCACGCCCTGAAAACAAATCACGCCCAGAACCATGCGCCACACCGACGGCGGCTGGTTTGTTGCCGATGTGCGCAGCAACGAGGCCAGCAGCGCGCCGATGCAGACGCACAGGAACAGGCCCATCAACAAGCGCAGCAGGGCTTCGAGTTTCCACGGTTTGTGGGACAGCACGAACCGAATTTAGCGGTGCAAATCATCGGAGACGAATGAAAACTCCGGCTCCGGCCATACGATTCTTTTGCCGCGCGCGGTATCGTCGCCTATGATGCTGCAATGATCCGGGCGACACGGGCAATCATCGCGTTGGCAGGCATTGTGGGTTTGAGCGCGTGCGGCCCTGAAAATGACGGAAGCCTGAAAAACATCACAGCCGTGAGCACCAACATGTCCAGCGCCGCGCACAAACATACAAACCGTCTCGCGCAGGAAAAATCTCCATACCTTCTCCAGCACGCGCACAATCCGGTGGACTGGTTTGCGTGGGGCGAGGAGGCATTCGCCAGGGCGCGCGCGGAGAACAAACCCATCTTCCTGAGCATCGGTTACTCGACGTGCCATTGGTGCCATGTCATGGAGCGTGAATCGTTCGAGGACGAGAAAGTCGGCGCGTTCTTGCGCGAACATTTCGTGAGCATCAAGGTGGATCGCGAGGAGCGACCGGACGTGGACAAGATTTACATGACGTTCGTGCAAAGCTCCACGGGCGGCGGCGGCTGGCCGTTGAACGTTTTTCTCACGCCGGATCGCAAACCATTCTTCGGCGGCACGTATTTTCCGCCGGACAATCGCTACGGGCGCGGGAGCTTTCTCTCCGTGCTGCAACAAATCGTTGCGGTGTGGAAAGAGCGCGGAGTGGAAGTCGCCGCGTCCGCGGATGAAATTCACGCGCGACTCGAACTTGCGACAACGAACACGGGTGCGGGCAATGTCTTGCTGACCGGGGAAGCGATGCGCCGGGCCGGGGCGATGTTCAAGGAAGCATACGATCCGCAGAACGGCGGATTTGGCGGCGCGCCGAAGTTTCCGCAGCCGAGCATGCCGTCGCTGTTGTTGCGGTGTACGAAGCGATTCCATGACGACGACGCGAAACAAATGGTGCTGGCCACTTGCGACAAGATGGCGGCGGGCGGGATTCACGATCAGATCGGCGGTGGCTTTGCCCGTTACTCGGTGGACGCCGGGTGGCTCGTGCCGCATTTCGAGAAGATGCTCTATGACAACGCGCAACTCACACAGCTTTATCTCGACGCGTTTCTCGTGAGCGGCGATACGCATCACGAAGATGTGGTTCGGGATGTTCTTGATTACGTGCTTCGCGACATGACGCATCCCGACGGAGGATTTTATTCCGCCGAGGATGCCGATAGCGAGGGGCACGAAGGAAAGTTCTATTGCTGGACGCACGACGAATTGTCGAAGCTGCTCGCGCCCGAGGAATTCAACGTGGTCGCGCGTTATTTCAGCATCACGAAGCAGGGGAATTTTGTGGATCATAGTCATCCGCAGCCGTTACAGGGTTTGAACGTTCTGAGCGTCGTTGATCCGGACGGTTTGGGGCAATACACGCCCGCCGGCAAGGTGGCCGACCCGAAGTTCAAGGATCGCGTGTTGCTGGAAAAGGCGAAGCGAAAGATGCTGGGTGCTCGCAGCGGGCGGATTCGCCCGCATCGCGACGACAAAATCCTCGCTTCGTGGAACGGACTCATGCTTGGTGCGTTTGCCAGGGCTTATGCGGTCATTGGTGACGAAACCTATCGAGCCGCCGCCGAAAAAAACATCGCATTCATTCAGGCGAAACTCTGGGACGCCGAATCAAAAACACTTTATCACCGCTGGCGCGACGGTGAGCGCGACAGTGTGCAATTGCTCGAAGCCTACGCATTCCAGCTCGATGGAGCGATTCATCTCTACGAGGCGACGCTTGAACCGAGGCATCTTGATTTCGCGATCGCACTGGCTGAAGCGATGATCGTGAAATTCTACGACGCGGAGAACGGCGGCTTCTGGCAGAGCGCCGCCGGTTCGACGGATTTGATCCTGCGCGTGAAGGATGATTACGACGGCGCCGAGCCTTCTGGAAACTCCGTCGCCACGCTTGCGTTGCTCAAGCTCGCCGCGATTACCGGCCGTGAAGAATTCCGCAAGCCCGCCAAGGCCACGCTCAGATTGTTTTCCGCGCGGCTGGAGAAATTTCCACAGGCCATGCCGTTCATGCTTCACGCGCTTGATTTCTGGCTGGATGAACCGAACCGCATTGTGATTGCCGGAGACTTGAATTCCACCAGGTTTCGCGAGTTGCTTCACGCCGCGCATGCGGTTTATCAGCCGAACAAGGTTGTGCTGGGGAACTCAGGCGCGGTGGAAGATTTTGCGCGCTCGCTTCCAGCAAAAGACGGCCCGGTGGCTTATCTCTGCAC
>CAZFNB010000269.1:0-4534 GCA_964520235.1 uncultured Bifidobacterium sp.
CCTGGCACATCAAGGGGCTTGAAATCTATCGCGCGGGCGACAACGGGATGAAGATCGAGAGCAGACACAACATCATCGAACAATGTTCGTTTCATCACTGCCGCGATTCCGGTTTGCAGATCGGTTTTGCCGACAGCACGCCGGACGATCCCGCGCTCTGCGCCTCGAATCTCGTGTTGAATTGCGATTCGTATCTGAACTATGACCCGCGCGCCAGCGGCGGCAACGCGGATGGGTTCGCCTGCAAATTGCATCCCGGCGAGGGCAACGTGTTTCGCGGCTGTCGTGCATGGGAAAATTCCGACGACGGCTGGGATCTCTACAAGGCCGCGTATCAGATCGTGCTCGAAGATTGCTGGACGTGGCACAACGGCGACCCCGCGAGTTTCGGCGTCGGTCAGGCGGGCAACGCGGGCGGATTCAAGATGGGCGGCGACAGTAATTACGCCGGGCATCACCTGTTCTATCGCTGCATCGCGTTCAACAATCGTTACGGCAGTTCGAGCGCCGGCAAGGCGTTTCATCAGAACGACAATCAAGCGGGGCTGTTCCTCTACAACTGCCTCTCGTTCTCGAACAACTACAATTACTCGGTCAACAACGACATCGCCGAATCGCACGTGATGAAGAACTGCGTCGGCTTCGCGGGCATCACAAAGAATGCAGCGACGAACTCGATGACGCTCCAGTTCAGCAACAGTTGGAATCTCGTCTGCACTCCGAACGCCGCTGATTATGGCGATCTTTCCGAGACCGCCGCCAAAGCGGCGCGCGGCGCGGACGGCAGTCTGCCCGCCGGTTTTGCGCGACTGGTGACCGGTAGTGATTTGATTGATCGCGGCACGAATGTCGGCTTTGCATTCAACGGCGCGCGCCCCGACCTCGGCCCGTTTGAATTTGTCACCGCGCCGCGCATACTCACGCTCTCGTCGCCGCAGAAAAACGCAGGCGGATTCAGCTTTCAAATCGGCGGCCTCACGAGCCACGGATCGGTGGTCGTCGACGCTTCGTCGAATCTCACAAGCTGGTCGCCGATTCTGACGAATGCGCCCGTCACCGGGACGTTGCCCGTGACTGATTCTTCGGCGACAAATCGCGCCCTGCGTTTTTATCGCGCTGAAGAGCTTTAATTTTGCCAACCCATCAAATCATGAAACTACAACTTGGATTCGCCCTCGGGGTGATGCTGACGTTCAACGCTTCGGCACAACTGCTCGTCGAGCACTTCGATTACGCCAACGGCAATCTCGGCGCGAGCGGCAGCGGCAGTGCGACGTGGACGGGCGGCGACAGTCCGGCGTCTGCACTGGCTGTGAATTCCAGCGCCACGCTCACACATGCCGGGCTGTTCGGCGCGACCGGCAGCGGCGTGATTTATAGCGGCGGCACGTTCAAGAAGAAGGCTGCGCCCTTCCCTGCACAGTCCGGCAATGGCACGACGGTTTATGTTTCCTTCCTGCTCAACGTGCAGACGGCCCCCGGCACGGTGAAGGCGTTGGTCTATCTGCAGAACGGCAACTCGGCTTCCAGTTCGCCGCCCCTCGGAATCTTTCTGACTGCAAGCGGCCAGATCGGCCTCGCAAAATCCGGCCCTTCACCCGCCGTGACTTCATCCGCGCTCGGCGCGGGCACGCATCTAATCGTGGCGCGATACACGTTCCAAGCGGGTAATGACCTGGTGGATCTGTGGGTGAATCCAACCTCGCTCGGCACAAATGCGATTCCTGCGGCCACGCTTACGACCGGGACAAGCAGCTCCAGCGATGCGGCGACGCTGTCCTATGTGTTCCTGAACCACGCCGCTGCGCAAACGGTTTGGTTGGATGAATTGCGCGTGGGCAACTCCTGGGCACAAGTCACGCCGACGGATGGCTCGACTCCGCCCCCGGTCGGCGCGCCGCGCATCACGCAGGTGTTTCGCGCGGGTAACAACATCGTCCTGTCCGGCACCAATGGCCCGGCTCACGGCCCATATGATGTGCTGAGTTCCACGACGCTCGCGCTGGCGGTGCCGCTGTGGCCAAGTATCGGCACGAACGCATTCAATGCCGCAGGTAATTTCTCCAGCACGAATCCAATCCTGCCGGGCGAGCCGCAACGCTTTTACGCCATCCGCTCCGGCACGAACACGTCCGCGCCCGTGCCTGAAGCGCCCGAAATCACCGACCAGCCGGAGAATCTCACGCTGCTGGAAGGGCAGGATGCGGTGTTCACGGTGGCGGCCACGGGAACGTCGCCGCTGTTCTATCAATGGTGGTTCAACTCATCTTCGCCCATACCAAATGCGACCAATTCGACGTATGCGACCAATGGAGTCAGCGCGATTCATGCGGGCGGTTATTCCGTTGTGGTGAGCAACGCAGGCGGTTCGGCCACGAGTGTGGTGGCCACGCTTACGGTGAACATTCCGCCGCCCACGCCGCCGGTCATCACTGCACAGCCGCAGAGCATCGCGGTAAGTGAAGGCGCGGGCGCGGGCTTCAGCGTCGGGGTCACCGGGAGCGCGCCGCTGAGTTATCAATGGTTCTTCAACACCAACACGCCCATCGCAAATGGGACGAACGCGACATACGTGATCGCCTCCGCTGCCACGAACGATGCTGGCGTTTACTCCGTTGTTGTGACCAACGCCATCGGCGCGACGAACAGTGCATTTGCCACGCTCACCATTTTACCGCCCGCGACCAACACCGGGCCGTTCCAGATTTTGCAGGCTGAAGACGCGGCGTTCACCGGCAAGACTGATACATCGCACGCGGGCTACACCGGCACGGGCTTCGTGGATACGGACAACGCGACGGGCGCTTATATCGAATGGGAATTTGGCCGGCAAGTTTCCGGCACGGAAACGGTCGTGTTCCGCTACGCGCATGGTAAGACGGACAATCGCACCGCGTCGCTCACAGTGAATGGCGTCGTGGTCAACGGCGCGCTGGCGTTCCCGCCGACAGGCGCGTTCACGACGTGGCAGACGGTGACGAGTTCGATTCCGGTTGTCGCCGGACGCAATCTGCTCCGGCTCACGGCGCTCAATTCTGCTGGCCTCGCGAATCTCGACCGCGCGGACGTCACGGGCGATCCGCAGTTCAAACTGACGACACTTGCGAACGGTCGTGGCAGTATCTCGCTCTCACCATCGAATGCGTTCGGCTATTTCAACCCGAGTACGCTCGTCACGCTCACAGCAAGCCCGTTCACCAACGGCATATTCACCGGCTGGACTGGCGCGTTGAGCGGCACGAACAATCCGCAGTCGCTCACAGTGACGACGAACACCAGCGTCACGGCCACGTTCCAGAGTTTACAGGCGTTCACGCTTTACGTCGCAACGAACGGCAGCGATGCAAATCCCGGCACGATTGACGCGCCGCTGCTGACGTTGCACGCGGCGGTGGCGTCGGCGTTCCCGGGCGACGTCATTTATCTGCGCGGCGGCACGCATTACTACACGAGCACGGTCAACATTACCGGCCACAACTCGTCGAACAATCCGGTGCTCATCACTTCTTATCCCGGCGAAGCAGCGGAACTCAACTGGTCGAACTGGACGCCTGCCAGTGAAACGATCCGGGGCGCGGCGCGCGGCATGAAGATCACGGGCAGCTATTGGCATCTGAAAAATTTTTCCATCAGCTACGCGCCGGACAACGGCATCAAGTGCGAAGGCCATCACAATACATTCGAGCAGGTCGTATTTCATCACAACGGCGACAGCGGCATCCAGATCGGGTTGAACAAGGAGGATTACACGACGAATCCCGAGCCAGACACGCGCGCCGCGCACAATCTTGTCTTGAACTGCGATTCGTATCGCAATGCCGATCCCGCGACGAGCTACGAGAACGCCGACGGCTTCGCGTGCAAACTTTACGCGGGCAAAGGCAACAAGTTTGTCGGCTGTCGCGCTTGGGAGAATTGCGACGACGGCTGGGATTTGTATCAGACGGAACATCTCATCGTGCTGGAGAATTGCTGGTCGTGGCACAACGGCGATCCGTCGCTCTGGGGTTTCAGTTCCTTCAACGGCGACGGTAACTGCTTCAAGCTCGGCGGCGACAACACGTTTTGTCCCATCCTCGTGGTGAACTGCGTGGCACTCGACGCGCAGTGGGGCACGACAGCGGGTTTTGCTTTCAACAACAACACCGCGCCCATCACGAATATCAACTGCTCCGCACTCAATTGCGGGCGGCCTTACAAGTACGGCCAGAACGGCAACGTGTTCAAAAACTGTCTCGACTGGAATTCGACGCGGCCCGCGCCGGTGGACATCACGGGCACTTCGACGCAGGTGAACAACAGTTGGAATCTGCCGGTGAGCGTGACGGCGGGAGATTTCATCAGCGTGCTGGCGGCAGATGCGATCGCACCTCGGCAACCGGACGGCAGTCTGCCGGACAACGGCTTCGCGCGGCTCGTGAGCGGCAGCGATCTGATTGATAAAGGCGTGGACGTCGGATTGCCGTTCACCGGTACGTCACCTGATTTGGGGGCATACGAAAGGCCATAATACAACTGGAGCAATCTCGAATCT
>CAZFNB010000270.1:0-4531 GCA_964520235.1 uncultured Bifidobacterium sp.
GCAGGAACGAATGCGGGCTTCGCGTTCGCAGTCACGGCCCCGGACTTGGGTGCGTTTGAATACGCGATCAAATCGCCGCCATCGCTCGCGATGTCACGAGCGGGAGCGAATTTGATTTTCACCGGGAGTGGCGGCCCGGCGGGCGGGACTAATTATCTGGTCGCCACGACGAATGTATCTCTGCCCATGGCACAATGGGCGCGCATGGCGACGAATCAGTTTGATCTCGCAGGCAACTATGCAATCACCAACCCGCTGTCCGCCGGGCCGCCGCAACGATTTTATCGCATCGGCTTGCAATGATGTCCGGGCGTCCGCAGCGCATCGCCATCCATTCTTATTTGTTCCCAACATCCACGGGTGACTTCTTTTGATCGAGAAACAAATCGAGCAGGCGCTGCGTGTTCTTGGGATTAAGCACCAATGCGCCATGGCCGAGATCCGGATCTTCGATGTTGAGTTCCACGATCGCGCCTTGTTCCTTGAGCCACGCGGCGGTGCGGCGCATGGCAGCGATGCCGTCGCGTTCCGTGTCTTTCGCGCCAGCGGCGGTGACCCAATGTGTGCCACGCAAGGGATGGTCGCCATACTCGCCATTCGTGATGGCGCGGGTAGGCGGATAATCGAGCGCCACGCCACCGGAACTGGCAACGTTCAAGGCGAAATACTTTTTGCCACGACCGGCGTCGAGCGCGGCGATGGCGTAGGAATTGGCCGAGCCGCGACTGAAACCATGAAACATCACGCTGTTGGTTTTCGCGCCGAGCTTTTGCAAGGCGAGATCAATCTCACGATACACCTGCTCGGGTGTGTAGTAGGAGTCGCGTTCGTTATCACGGCCCAGCCACCATTGCACGGTTACGAGGCTGACGTCACGACCGGTGAGATGTTTGCTCCAGATGGCAAGATCGTCGGTTGCGAATCCTTCGCGTCCATGGATTGAGACGATCCAGTGTTTGGAAGTGTTTGTGCCGGCAGAATGCCAGACGACAAGAAAGCTCCGGCCATCACTGGTGGGCAGGTATTCAGGGCGCTGTTTGGCAGCGGTGGCATAATACCTTCCGCTCTGCGCTTTCTTGAACAACTCAGCAGCATGGCCGGTGAGGTTGGTCTGGGCGGAGGCGAGTTGGGCCAGCAAGATCATCGCGACAATGATGGGAAACGATGTTTTCATTTCATTCGTTAGACATGCGGCTGCGGTTCGGAATAATCTCCGGGAAAACTTATGCCTGTCACGCCAATTCAAGCCGTGGATGAGCGGGTGATGCCGTTTGCTCCGGAGCAAATCTGGGCGGTGCTGGTGGACGCAAGGAGTTTTCCGGACTGGTATCCACCTTCGGTGAAAGTAACGGTATTGAATGTCACCACGGCGATTGTGGGTTCGGAATTTCAGATTCGTCCCCAAGGCGGGCGCGCTTTTCGTTGTCGCGTGGATCAAGTGGACGCACCGATCAAAATGCGGATGCACTACCCGGGCGAATTCATCGTCGGTCACGGAGAATGGCGGCTGAATCCAGTTTCCCAAGGAACTCGCGTGACGTACGAGATTGATGTGGTGGCCAACGGCTGTGTCGCAAAATTCCTGGGATGGGTTCTGCCATTGGCGAGATTTCATTCCAAGGCCATGGGAGAAATTCTAGCGCGTCTCGAACATGAAACAGCCCGGCGCACCCGTAACCCACAGGTTTAGCGATGGCCGTCTTCATCAGTTCTGGCGATGCACTAAGAGTGGCGCTCCCGGCACGGGTCTGTCATTTTTTCGAGAAACAATCCATGTCTTCCGCCGGATGTCGTATTTCGACGGAACCACGGGTGTGTCAGCCTGAATCATCTGTTCCAACAACCCGGAAGCTCAACTCAATGTGACAACCTCATCGCCTGCCTCGAATTCCAGAAGACGTTCCGCAGTCCGCGCGCGGGAGGGACACCTGGTTCTGCCTACGCACCTGCCTGCCGCACCGGACAAGAATCCGATGTTCCTCGAAAAGCGTGTCTATCAGGGCAGCAGCGGAAAAGTCTATCCCCTGCCCTTCACCGACCGCATCGCGGAGAAACCGGTGGACCGAAAGTGGAAGGCGATCTGGATCGAGAATGAATTCCTCCGCGTGCTGGTGTTGCCGGAGATCGGCGGACGCATCCACGCCATCTTCGACAAGACGAACGGCTACGACCTGATTTACAACCAGCACATCATCAAACCGGCGCTGGTCGGACTGGCCGGGCCGTGGGTTTCCGGCGGCATCGAATTCAACTGGCCGCAGCATCACCGGCCTGCGACGTTTCTGCCGGTGGATCATGAAATAGAAAAACACGCCGACGGCTCGATGACGGTCTGGTGCAGCGATCACGATCCCATGTGTCGCATGAAAGGGATGCACGGCGTCTGCTTGCGCCCCGGCAAGGCGTATGTGGAACTCAAAGTGCGCGCCTACAATCGCACGCCGTTTGTCCAGACGTTCCTCTGGTGGGCGAACGTGGCCACCCGGGTGCATGAGGCATATCAAAGCTTTTTCCCGCAGGATGTTTACTATGTGGCCGATCACGCGCGGCGTTCGATGAGCAGGTATCCGCTGGCACAGGGCCATTACTACGGCGTGAATTACGGTGAACGAGGGCGCAACGGGGTTCCCGCGAGCGAAGTCCCGCGCCAATTCGTGCCGCTGCACTGTGTTCAGGTAGGGCGCGTCACTCCGTGCGCGCCGAAACTGGAGCAAACAGAGAGCGGCGCGCACGGAGTGACGCGCCCTACCTACGCCCCCAACGATCTTTCCTTTTACGCCAACATTCCTGTGCCGACGTCTTACATGTGCATGGGCAGCCAGGAGGATTTCTTTGGCGGCTACGATCACAAGGCTCAAGCAGGCATCGTCCACATCTGCAATCACCACATCTCTCCCGGCAAGAAGCAGTGGACGTGGGGCAATCACGAATTCGGTTACGCGTGGGATCGCAATCTCACCGGACGCGACTCAAAAGGGGAATACGCCCCTTACATCGAGATCATGGCCGGGGTTTACACCGACAACCAGCCCGATTTCAGCTTCCTTCAACCCGGTGAAACGAAAACGTGGAGCCAATATTGGTATCCCATCCAGAAGATCGGCCCGGCGCAACATGCAAACCTGAACGCCGCTGTTGCCCTGAACCTCGGCGACAAGGATTTTTCGTTTGGAGTCTCGGTGACACAGCCATTCCCAAAAGCCACCATCCGAATCGAGCGTGCCGACGGTTCATCGGGTGCAGAGTGGAATGCGAATTTATCTCCGGGAAAACCGTTGGTGATCAGATGCCGGCAAGCTCGACGTTCCTGGAAATTGGGGCAGACCGTTTTGCGCGTGCTCAACAGCCAGGGCGCTGAGATCATCAGTTATCAGCCAAAGCCACGCGTTGTCGGCAAAGTGCCTCCGCCCGCAACGGAACCACCCGCGCCTGCCGACATCACGAGCGCTGATGAACTTTTCACCACTGGCCTGCATCTGGAACAATATCGCCATGCCACGCGTTGTCCCACGTTGTATTGGAGGGAAGCCCTGCGGCGCGATCCGCTGGATGCGCGTTGCAACAACGCACTTGGCCTTTGGCATCTCAAACGCGGCGAGTTCGCCACGGCGGAAAAGCATTTCCGCGCCGCCATCCAACGCCTTACACATCGCAATGCCAATCCTTACGACGGCGAGGCGCATTACAACCTGGGCTTGTGCCTGCGTCATCTCAGCCGTGACGACGAAGCATACGCAGTATTTTACAAAGCTTGCTGGAACCAGGCGTGGATGGCAGCAGGTTATCATGCGCTGGCTGAGATTGATTGTTGCCGTCGGGACTGGACTTCGGCGCTGGACCATCTGAATCACTCGCTGCGATTCAACACCGGCAATCTTCGGGCGAGAAATCTCAAAGCCATTGTGCTGCGCAAGCTTGGTTGCGATACCGAAATGAAATCGGTGCTGGACGAATCCCTCGCCTTGGATCCGATGGACATCTGGACGCGACACCTCGCCGGCAAGGTCTGTTCGTGCGATTTGCAAGCCCGTCTCGATCTCGCTCACGACTGCGCAAGAGCCGGGTTGTTTGCCGAAGCGATCGAGGTATTGCAGTTGGCCGCGCCCCGTCAGGATGATTTGCCAGATCAAAGCTGGGGCGCGTTACCCATCGTGCAATACACGTTGGGCTGGTTGGAGCAACATCGAGGTGACAAGAAAGCGGCGTTCAAGCATTTCAAACGAGCCGCCGCACTCACACCTGACTATTGTTTTCCAGCAAGGCTTGAGGAGATTGCCATCTTGGAAGCCGCCATACAGGCCAACCCCAAGGATGCTCGCGCACCGTATTATCTCGGCAACCTGTTCTACGACCGTCGTCGTCACAACGAAGCCGTTCAAATGTGGGAACACAGCGCGAAATTGGATCCGGGATTCTCCGTCGTCTGGCGCAATCTTGGGATTGGCTATTTCAACATTCACAAACGACCGGGCAAGGCGCGCGCTGCCTACGACAGGGCCTTCGAAGAAAATCCCGCTGATGCACGGCTGCT
>CAZFNB010000271.1:0-4530 GCA_964520235.1 uncultured Bifidobacterium sp.
GGAGGCGCTGCATCTGGCGATTGCCGGAGTCGTGGGCTTGCTCGGGGGCTTCGTTAATCTGGTGTACTTCCATGCGATCGAGGGGGTGAAGTTCCTGTTTCTGCGGCGTCCGGGTGACCCCGTGGAAGTGGCGGAGATGATGGCGGGCTGGGAACGCTGTTTGTTTCCCGTGCTGGGCGCGCTCGTGGCGGGCGCGGTGTTGCATTGGGGCTTGCGGCTCGTCGGCAAGCAAGGCTCGAGCAACCTGCTGGAAGTGGTCGTCGCGGGCGATGGCAAACTGCCGTTCCGCACGGGATTGATCAAGACGCTATCGTCCTTGGTGAGCATCGGCACGGGGGCGTCCATCGGGCGCGAGGGCGGCATCACGCAGATGGCGGCGACGCTCGCCTCGAAACTCGGCCAACTGGCGGGCTGGCCGCCGTACCGGTTGCGACTGCTGGTGGGTTGCGGCGCGGCGTCAGGCATCGCAGCGGCATACAACGCGCCGATTGCAGGTGCGGTCTTCGCTTCGCTCATCGTCTTGGGCAACGTCTCGATGAACCTGTTTGCGCCGCTGGTCTTTTCCTCGGTCATCGCGGCGATGGTGTCGCGCAGTTTCTTCGGCATCGAACCGTGGTATCAAGTGCCGCCATTTGAATTCACCAGCATCGCACAACTGCCGTGGTTTGTTTTTCTCGGGCTGGGCTGCGGCGTTTTTGGCGCGCTGTTTCTTAAAATGATCCGGCAGGTGCGGGCGCGGTTCGATGCGACGCGATTGCCGGTTTATTGGAAGATGACGGTTGCCGGGCTGCTGGTGGGGTTGATCGCCATCGAGTTCCCCGGGGTCTGGGGCAACGGCTATGTGGTGACGAACCGGATTTTGCACAACGAGATTCCACTGCTTGTGCTCGGCGGTCTGTTCTGCGCGAAGCTGCTGGCGACAGTGGTGACGGTAAGTTCGGGAACGGTGGGCGGGGTGTTCACGCCGACGTTGTTTCTCGGCGCAAGTCTCGGCGGATTGTTCGGCGCGAGTTTGCATCACATCGAAGTGGCGACAGAACTGCCGACAAGTTCATTTGCCCTGGTGGGGATGGCGAGCGTCCTGGCGGCGACGACGCGGTCGCCGTTCCTGGCGATGATCATGGTGTTCGAGATTTCGCTGGATTACTCGTTGATGCCGCCGTTGATGCTGGGCTGCGTGATGGCCATCGTGATGGCAAACCGGCTGGAGCATGATTCAATCTACACCGAGCAGTTGCGCGAGAAGGGATTCGAGACTGGCGAAGAGACCTCTCGTTTCGGTGCGGCGACCGCGCAACGTGTGGGAGATGTGATGCTCGCCCCTGTGCCGCCTGTGGAGGAGACGATGCGGTTGCCGGAACTGGCGCAACGCTTTCTGCTGCGGACAAATAATTTTCTGCCAGTGGTGGACGCGGAGCAGAGACTGGTCGGGATGGTGGCGTTGCAAGATTTGAAGGAACACCTTGGCGCGGGTGCGGAACTGAGCGCAGTGATTGCGTCGGACGTCATGCGACCGCCGCCACCGGTCGTGACTCCGAACCAGCGCCTGGTGGATATCTTCAATCTGGCGTTGAAAAGCGAACAGCAGAACATACCCGTGGTGAATACGCTGAAGGAGAAGCGGCTCGTGGGCGCGTTGACGCGGGCACAAGTCCTCGGATTGTTCGCCGAAACCATCGCGGCGCAGAGCAAGCCGATGGCGTGAACTGGACGGGCGGCAGCGGATTAGGATTGTTTTGGAGGCGGGGATTCTTCAAGCTGCGGCAGCCATGAACACTGCGCGTCTGGACGTCAAAAAGACTTACAAGCTCTACATCGGCGGCAAATTCCCCCGCAGCGAGAGCGGGCGATATATGCCCGCAAAATCAGCGAGCGGCGAGCATCTGGACAATGTGTGTCACGCGTCGCGCAAGGATTTCCGGGATGCCGTGGTGGCCGCTCGCAGCGCAGTGGACGGCTGGAGCAAGGCCACGGCCTACAACCGCGGGCAGATCCTTTATCGCGCCGCCGAGATGTTACAGAACCGCGCGGGCGAACTGGTCAACGAGGTCGCCCGCTCCACGAACGTCACCGCAGCCAAGGCAAGGCGCGAAGTGACCACTGCGATTGACCGGCTCGTGCATTACGCGGGCTGGACGGACAAATACCAGCAGGTCTTCGGAAGCGTGAATCCCGTGGCGACACCGCATTTCAATTTCAGCACGCCCGAACCGATGGGCGTGATCGTCGCGTTCGCGCCGGACGAGCCTTCTCTGGCCGCACTGGTGTCGCTGATCGCACCGGTGATTTTAAGCGGCAACGCGGTCATTGCAGTGGCGTCGGAAAAATATCCCCTGCCCGCGGTGACTTTTTCCGAAATCCTCGCCACGAGCGATCTGCCCGGGGGCGTGGTGAATTTGCTGACCGGCAGGCGCGCGGAACTCGCGCCTCACGCCGCGTCGCACATGGACGTGAACGGCATCGTGGACGGTTCGGGTGACACTGCTACCGGCGCAACGCTTCAAAGCGGAACGGCCATCAATCTCAAACGTTACACACGTCGCACGCTCGCGGAGGGCGATTGGTTTTCATCCAAGGCGGAAGACCCGTATTGGATTCTCGATACCATCGAATTCAAGACCGCGTGGCATCCGATCGGTTTGTGAGCGGCGAACGTCAGCCTGTGGATTCCAGCGCAGACCTCATCCACCGCCTTCCTTCGATCACCGGGCGGTTGGAGCTTGGAAAGCTTTTCACAAAACCACAACCGCTCGAAGTCGAACTCGGCTGTGGCGATGCTTCGTTCATCGCGGAGTATGCACGGCTTCACCCTGAGCGAAACTTCATCGGCGTGGAACGTTTGCTGGGACGCATCAAAAAGCTGGATCGCAAGGGACGCCGCGCTGGTTTGACGAATCTGCGCGGTGTGCGGATCGAGAACGCCTACTTCCTTGAATGGCTGTTGCCACCGCGCTGCGCGACCGCGCTGCATATTTATTTTCCCGACCCGTGGCCGAAGAAAAAACATCGCAGACACCGACTCGTCAACGAACGGTTTCCCACATTGGCCGCAAGCGCGTTGTCGCCGGGTGGTGTGGTTTATCTGCGCACGGACGACGTGGATTATTTCGAGCAGATGCAGTCGGTGTTCAAAGCAGCGCGTGAGTTCGGAGAAATCGGGACGCCATCCGAACTTGCCGCCGTGCGGACTGATTTTGAAAAGGGCTTCAACGAACAGGGCATACCAACGCTGCGCGCGGCGTATCGGCTGGGTTGAGCCCGTTCACACGTCAATCACCGGGCCGTTGCCGTCGCCAGGGCCTTTGCCGGAATCGGGCGGGCGTTGGTTGCGACGGATGGTGACACGCGCCTTGTTCGTGCCGGTGAGGATTTGCAGCGCCACGGACACGGTGCTGATGATGAGTGAGCCGAGAAACGCCGACCAGAACGAGTCCACCACGAAATGCGGTTTGAGCAGCGCGCCGACCAGATAGAGCAACGCGGCGTTGATGACGAGCGTGAACAGGCCGAGTGTGAAAATCAAAAGCGGCAAAGCCAGCAGCATCATCACCGGTCGGATGAAATAATTCAGGATGCCGAGGATGAGCGCAGTGACGATGGGCGTCCACACGCTGCCCTGCTCGAAGGTGATGCCGGGCACGATGCGTTCCGCCACCAACACGGCCAGGGTGTTGATGAGCCAGCTCTGGATGAACCGCTTCGTTCGCGTGGGCTGTGTCTGTTGCTCGTTCGACATCGAGGAAAACTTTGTGCCAGCTTCACGCCAAACACAAGGGGCAAACACGGACGGGAACAACCCCTTACACTCCTGCGCCCGCAGTGACGCGGAGAAAGCTGCTCCCGGGTGCGGGAGACAATTCCACAAGGCGCAATTCAGCAGGCACAAGGCAGAATTGTCCGGAGGTGATTTTTATCGTGCCAGAGCCTGCGTCGCTGCCGATTGAAACAGAGCCGTTCACCACGCCGATGATCTGCATCTGCCGGTGACGCCACAGGATCGTCGCGCTGGTATGGGCTTTCCAATGTTCCACGACAAAGAGCGGGTCGTTGACCAATCGTTGCACGCTGGCATTTGGCAATTCATGCGCATCACCTTCGACAAGCGGTGGCTCAAAGTCGTTGAAGTCAATGCTGGCAAGCGATTGCGCGATGTGCAGTTCGCGCGGTTTGCCGTCCAGTCCGACGCGATTCCAATCGAACACGCGATAGGTCGTATCCGAATTTTGCTGAACCTCAAAAATCACCAATCCAGCACCGATGGCATGAACGCGGCCACTGGGCAGAAACATCGTATCGCCCGGTTTCACAGCAACGCGATGAAAACAATCCGCCACGGAACCGTCGGCAAGCTTGCGCTCGAAGTCTGCGCGCGTGACACCATGACGCAGGCCGACGTAGAGTTCCGCCCCCGGCGCAGCATCGGCAACGAACCACATCTCGGTCTTTGGCTCACCGCCCAGCGATGCGGCCTTGTTCGCAGGCGGATGGACTTGAAGGGACAGCTTTTCCTGCGCATCGAGAATCTTGATC
>CAZFNB010000272.1:0-4529 GCA_964520235.1 uncultured Bifidobacterium sp.
CGATGCGGGAAATTATTCCGTTGCGATGACGAATGTCGCCGGCTTCTTCATCAGTTCCAACGCACTGCTCACCATTCTCCCGGCGGCACCCGGGCAGTTCCAATCTTTTGCAATCCAGCCGGACGGTTCTCTGGTCTTGTCTCTGAGTGGCGACGGCGGCGCGACATACTTCGTGGAAACATCAACAAACCTGGCGAATTGGTTGGTGCTGACGAATGTCTCTATCACTGGCGGCACGATTCAATTCAACGTCGGCGCAATCACAAACGATGCGCAGCGTTACTTCCGCGCGAGAAGCGCCCCATAGTCAGGGCTTCGGACGGTTCTTGTATTTCTCGTAAAGTCGCGTGTGACGATTCTCCAGGCTGACTTCCTTGCCGCCGATCCACATGCGCTTCACGTTCGAGCGGATGTCGAGGATGTCGCCATCTGACACGAACAGCGTCGCATCCTTCCCTGTTTCAATCGAACCCAGGTGATCTGACACGCCTGCAAGCTGCGCCGGATAAAGCGTGATCCCTTTCAACGCCTCGTCCGCAGTCATCCCAAACGCCACTGCCTGCCCTGCCGTGTAAGGCAGGTTTTTAACCAGTGACGCGCCCCCGCCGGTGAACACGACTTTCACGCCTGCTTTGCTCAACACTCCCGCCGCCGCAAAATTGACGTTGTAGGCGTCCGAATCCCGCTGCGGTTGCGTGAAAACGTGACTGAAAATCACCGGCACCTTGTTTGTCGCCAGCAAATCCGCCACGCGCCATGCGTCCAATCCATCTGCGAGAATCATCTTCACGCCATTCGTTGCCGCCCACGAAACCGCCGCGCGAATCTGTCGCGCGTCAACGGCATGAATCGTCACGGGAATTTCCCCACGCACCACAGGCAGCATTGCTTCCCATGCGGGCACGATTTGAAAATCCTTTTTTCCCTCTTTCGCTTTCGCATAGGCCCGCGCCTCGGCGAAGAAATCGTCAAGCTGCCGCAGCTTTTCCTTGCGCTCCTTGTCCTGCTCTTCGAGCGATTTCCATTTCTCCTTGTTCGGCACGCGTTCCTTCGGTGTCGTGTCGAGATTCATTGCGGGCCAATACACGTGGAGCGCAATGGATTTCTTCACCACCATCTGCTCCGTCGTCCAGCCATCGAGCGCAAGCAAACCGGATTGTCCGGCCACCACCGCGCCTTGCGGCACCGGCTCGAAATGCGAAACCCCATTCGCCCGCGCCACCGGCAGAAGTTCTGAATCAGGATTCACCGCCAGCCACGAATAGACATCCGGCGTGTATTCACCGACTTCGCGCGCATCAATCGTCGAGCGCACCGCATCAATTTCCACCAGACCCAGATCCGTGTTCAGCGCGATCATGCCGGGGTAAAGATGCTGGCCGGCAAGCGAAATCTGTTTTGCTTCCGCCCCTGCAATTGAACTTGCGACGGCAGCAATCTTTCCATCACGCACCAACACCTGACCGTTGGTGATCGTCTCGCCCGAAACTGTGTGGACCGTCGCACCCGTGAGGAAAAGCGTTTCCGCAGAAGCCGCTGTCACCATGAGCCACACCGCAAGCACAGCTCGGAGCGCCGGTCTCCGACCCGGCATGATGTTAAAACTGAAACGAGCCGGGCCGGAGGCCGGCGCTCCACCCGTAAATCGCAAATCGTAAATCATATCAGTGCGCCTCCTCGTCCATGCAATGCCGTTCCACACCATCGAATTGATGCTCCAGTGAAACGCGGAAGAATGAGCCGTCATCCTTGTCATCACTGCCGCCCCCGCCACCCGCCAGCTTCGCGAGCTTTTTGGCTTTGGCGATCAAGTCCTCACGTTCCTGTTTCAAAACAGCGGCACGTTTCAATGCTTCATCGCGATCAAAGTATTTCTTTCCATCAATCCATGTCTGCAACACGACACTGCGCGAATCGAGTGGACTACCAGACCACACTACGAAGTCGGCATCCTTGCCCGGCTCAAGTGAGCCGACGCGCCTATCAACGCCCAATTGCTTTGCCGCATTGATGGTGACGAACTTCAGCGCCTCCTCCTCCGGCACACCGCCAAACTTTATCGCTTTCGCGGCCTCGGTGTTCAAACGGCGCGCAAGGTCAGACGAATCCGAGTTGAACGACACGAGCACGCCGCGATCCCGCATCAGGCTGCCGTTGTAGGGAATCGCGTCATAGACCTCGAACTTGTAAGCCCACCAATCTGCAAAACACGATCCGCCCGCGCCGTGCTTCGCGATTTCATCGGCGACCTTGTAGCCTTCGAGCACGTGCTGCAACGTGGCAACGCGCACCTTGAAATCTTCCATCACGCGCAGGAACGCGAGGATTTCATCCTGCCGATAGCTGTGGCAGTGGATGAAGCGTTCGCCGTTGATGATCTCACCGATGGTTTCCAGTTCCAAGTCGCGTCGGGGCGGAACTCCGCCATTCTTTTTGAAATCGTTCCACTCCTTTAGATACTGCTGCGCTGCGGTGAAGCGATTGCGATAAAACGTTGGCACGCCCGTGCGCGATTGCGGAAAGCGCGTGACAAACTTCTCGCCCCAGTTGGATTGCTTCACGTTTTCACCAAGCGCGAACTTGATGCCCTGCGGCGCGTCTTCAAACTTCAAACCCTCGGGACTCGCGCCGTCGCGCAGCTTGATGATCTGGTTCTGCCCGCCGATGGGATTCGCCGAGCCGTGCAGCAGATTCGCCGTGGTCAATCCACCAGCCAGTTGTTCGTAAAGATTCTTTGTCTCGGAATTCACCACGTCGCCGATACGGCACATTGCCGTCGAGGGCAACGTGGGTTCATTGACCGCCCCGAGAATCGCCGTGTGGCTGTGCGCGTCAATCAGGCCAGGGGTGATGTGGCGTTCTCGCCCAGAGAGGAGCACTGATCCCTTGCTCGCTTGCTCACCAACGAATGTTATTTTTCCATCATGAAAAACCAGGTTTTTGGCTACTCCAAGTAATATCCCATCCGGCCCACACGTCCAAATTTGCCCACCAACAGCGCCTGATCCTGTGCTTTCATAAGCAACCGCCCCCCGCCCCTCCATCAGACTCCGCGCCACACGCTTATTTTGAAGTTCCTTTAGCTCGAAATCCTTCTTCTCCTTCTCGGCTTTCGCCTTCGCTTCCTTGTCTTTGTCGGACGGTTCGTCCTTCTTCGCTTCTTCCCTGGCGGGTTGGACGTGATAGTTACGACCATCCACCCACACCTCGCGCACGCGCGATTCAGGATCGAAATAGCCTTTGCCGTCCACGATGGTCAGGTTCGCGACCTTGCCCGGCTCAATTGTGCCGAGTTGTTTCTCCACGCCGCAGAGTCTGGCGGGAATCGTCGTCAGTGCCGCGAGCGCATCCGTTTCCGACAAGCCACGCTCCAGTGCCGCTTTCACGTTCTTGCGAAAAACTTTCTTGTCCGCCAGCGCATAAGTCGTGAGTGCAACATCGAGCTTTTGCTGGCGGAGCAGCGCCGGATTCTCCGCTGCCCAATCCCACGCGCGCAAATTGTCGAGCGTCACCTGCTCCCAATCGTCTTCGCCCGGCAGCTTGGGCAGGTTCGGAAAGTTCACCGGCACGATGAAGGTCGCGCCGGTTTCCTTCGCCAGATCGGGCCTGCGCCACTCTTGTCCGCACGAGACGATGGCGAAATCCAATTTGAATTCCCGCGCCACGCGCGCCGCGCGATCCACCATCAGCGCACTGCCCGGCTCGAACATCACGCGCTGTTTTCCGTCCGCTGCGGGTGCAAGTGCTTCGAGCGACGGATTGAACTCCGGCCGCGTCCGGCCTTGCGGCTTTTTCTGCCAGTCCGCCTGATCCAGCGTGTAATGCTTCGCATCGAAGAATCGCTGGCGCACAGTCGCAATCACGCCCATGAGCGACCCCGGATACGCGCCGTCGTCGCCATCCTGCGTTTCAAACGCGATGTGCTGAAACACATCTGGCTTGAGCACCAGTTCGTTCGGGTCGCTCTCCGCCAGTGCAATGAGCGCGCTCGAACCCCGGATGATACCGCGCGTCGGCGCGATCACAGCCGTCGTGAAACCCAGTTCGCGCAACGGTTCGATGGTCTTCTTGTTCGGCGAATAACCGCGCACCGCTCGAAATTCCGGCGTGACTTTGCCGATTTCATCGCCCGGCCCGCGCTGGCCGGAATCGGTTCGCTGGCCCGGCGCACCAAAAAAATTCACGCCGCCCGATGCAAGCGTCGCGGAGTTGATCGGTTCGCTGTCACTGGTTGAAACCGGCGCGTTCGTTGTGCCAAGCGTCAGATACGGCTCAATGAACCCGGCATAGATCGTCAGCCCTTTCATGTCCCACACGCGCGCGTCAGCCGGGACGGAAACATTTTTCCCAACCGCTTCGATGTAACCGTTTCGAATCACCACGGTCGCGCCTTCAAGAATTTCACCCGGCTTGGTGACAACCTTTCCGTCAACGAGCGCGTGAACGCCTGGCGGCAACGGACGGA
This sequence comes from uncultured Bifidobacterium sp., assembly GCA_964520235.1. Classification (GTDB taxonomy): domain Bacteria; phylum Verrucomicrobiota; class Verrucomicrobiia; order Limisphaerales; family JADLHS01; genus JADLHS01. The sequence goes on from CAZFNB010000272.1 coordinate 4,466, forward strand.
AGCCCGGAGGGAGAATTCGATTCACCTCATCCGCGCCCGCATTGAAAGCGGCAACAAGAACCAG
>CAZFNB010000273.1:0-4526 GCA_964520235.1 uncultured Bifidobacterium sp.
CAGTTCTCCAACACCACCATGCACACGGCTTCACGAGTGCTCACCAAAGACAACGTGGAACATTACGTGGCGCAACAACGGAATATCTCGGTGTATCTCAAGGACAAGGCGTTTTGATCCGCGGCCATGGCGCAACAGCGACCAGTATCAGGATTGCTGACGGAGTATCTGGCAACCGCAAAGTTTTGGACGAAAATCCCGGCATGGTTGCGGATAAGTTGATGAAACCGTCGCAAACCTTTAGAGTGTACCTGCATTGCCATCTGAAAAGAAACAGCCGCCCTGCCACACGCTTGAACATCTGAAAAGATCGTTCTGCTGGCTGTTGTTTCTCGCCTGTCTTCAATCAGGCGTTGTGGCTGGTGAGTCGCATTATTCGGTGCGGACATGGCAGACAGATGATGGCCTGCCGCGTAACACCATCATCGCCATCTCGCAGACTCCTGATGGTTATCTCTGGCTCGGAACACCGTTCGGCGTGATCCGTTTTGACGGCTCGACATTCACCCGGATGGAGGGCGATTACCATCCGGTGTTCACTCGCGCCAGAACCCGCGTCCTTCACACTGACAGTCGCGGACGACTCTGGATCGGCACCGGCACGATCGGGATCATCCGTTACGACGGAAAAATGTTCACGCACATTGACAACCGGAGCGGGCTTGCGCATCCGACGGTGAATTCGATCTGCGAGGATCCGCAGGGCAACGTCTGGATCGGCGGACAGGACGGCAGCTTGTGCCGCATAGACATCGAGGACAAAGTCCATGCGATTTCCCCGCCCCGCGCCGAGCGCGCCACCGACCCGATCAAACTGATCCGCGACTTTGAGGGAAATCTCTGGCTGCTGAACCGGAATTCCTTTGGCCGGTTGAACGAGGGGAAGATGACTGACACCGTACCGATCAACAACCCCGGCGCATTGTTTAGCCCGAGCTTGTCTGGTGGCGCGTGGCTGATCAATGCCGACACGCTGGAACTGGTCGCGTTCGATGGAAAAAAGCAAACCGATCAAACCATCCGCTTACCGATCCGGGCGAATCAGGTGACAGTTCTCTTTGAAGATTCCAAGGGCAACCTGTGGCTGGGAAGCCAGAAGGACGGCGCTTACCGCTATTCCGGCGGCGAATTCGTGCGCGAGTTCTCCACGACACACAGGATATTTTCCATCTTCGAGGATTCTGAGGCGAACATCTGGATCGGAACCGAGGGCGGTGGGCTGACAAGACTTCTTCCGAACAGTTTCGAGAAGATCGGCGGCCGCGCGGGCGCTGCGAATGCGCTCGTCAGATCCGTTTGCGAAGATGGTCAGGGCGACATCTGGATGGCCGGTCAAGGCACGGCACTTGAACGCTGGAATCAGGCGACCGGCGTGACGAGCATCACGGGACTGACAAACATCGGCATCACCAGCATTTTTCCGAAGCCGGACGGCGGCGTTTGGATTGGAACCATCGGCTGGGGATTGCTCTCCTCGGAAGGCGGAAAACCCACAGTGGTCGCTGACGGAGATGCGTTCAGAAACAGACAAATTCGCGCGATCCATCAGGACTCAAAAGGCCGGTTGTGGCTGGGATGCCTGCCTGATGGGTTGTTCATGATCGTGAACGGCAAAGTCATCCAGCCACAATACTATTTTGATGCCGGCCTTCCCCATGATGCAATCTGGGCGATCACGCATGACGCCGATGGCAATCTTTGGTTCGGCACGATCATGGGCGAGCTGCTCAAGTATGCTGACGGACGTTTCACGAAATACGGACAGGACGAGGGACTGCCCGGCGCGTCCATCGGGACACTGGCGATTTCCACGAACGGAGATCTGTTGATCGGCACACTGGGAGGCGGGTTCGGCGTCATGAAAAATGAACGATTCCGATTCGCTCAAGTCGGCCACGGATTGGCGGATGATGTCATATCGAGCGTGATTGAAGACGAATCCGGCAATCTCTGGTTAAGCTCGGATCGCGGCATTTTCCGCGTGCGTAAAAAAGATTGGGACGATTTCGCTGATGGCCGGACCGGTTCGTTCAACTCAATCAGCTACGGCATAGATGACGGGCTGGGCAACACTGAGTGCATCGCCGGCTACCAACCCGCCTCGTGGCGGACGCGCGCGGGTGAAATCTGTTTTGCCACAAGCCGTGGCGCGGTGAGGCTGAACCCGGCAACCATTCCGACAAACACTCCGCCGCCCCGGCTCGTTCTCGAAAGCATCACACTCGGTGGCGAAACATTGACGAACGGATTCAATTTCATTTTGCCGCACAACCACAAGGAATTGAGATTTCAATTCACCGCGCCCAGCTTCAGCCACCCCGAACACATCATCTTTCGACATCAACTTGCCGGACTGGAAACCGATTGGACACTTGACGGGAACAACCGCGTCGCATCCTATCCGCGCTTGCCGCCCGGCAAATATGAGTTTCGATTCACGGCCAGCAAGCGCGATGGAGATTGGAACAAAAACCATTTATCAATCCCGTTCGAGGTCACTCCGGCATACTGGCAGACCGCGTGGTTTCGTGTGCTGGGGTTGATCTTTTTTGGCGCGCTCATCGGAAGCCTTGTCCGATACAGATACGTCCGCAAGATGCGCCAAAAACTTGCCGTGCTGCAACGGGCGCGCGCCGTGGAGCAGGAACGGATGCGCATCGCCCGCGACATCCACGACGATCTCGGCGCGCGTCTCACACAGATCGCCCTGCTCAGCGAAATGGTTTCCGTGGAAGTCGGCGAAAAAGGCAAGGCCGGCGAGCGGCTTGGCAAACTCTCGAACAGTTCACGCGAGGCCGTCCGATCGCTCGACGAAATCGTCTGGGCCATCAATCCCCAGAGAGATTCACTGCCGGAGTTCGTGGATTACCTGGCTCACTTTACAAACGAGTTCTTCAAATCATCGAGCATCCGCTGCCGTCAGGACATGCCTCTGGTCGTCCCCCAGCTACGACTGGCCACCGAAATCCGCCACCACCTTTTCATGGCTTGCAAGGAAGCCTTGAACAACGCCCAGAAACACTCGAACGCGACAGAAGTCTGGCTGACTCTAGCGATTGAAAACAATGAGATCGTCATCATCGTCCGGGACAACGGCACTGGATTCGACAAGCGCAGCAGGCGCGGAACCGGGAACGGTCTCGCCAACATGAGCGAGCGACTCATCGCAGCAGGGGGCAATTGTGCTGTGGATTCAAACCCCGGTCAGGGCACGACTGTGACGATTCGTGTCGCCCTCCCCAAGTTCTCTGAAGCCACCAACCCGAACGCTTGAAATAAACAAAAACCACGCACCGAAACTACTTGATATGGCAATAAGAGTAACAATCGTCGAAGACGATTCGCGCGTGCGCGAAGCGCTGGTGGAAATGTTGAACGAGGCGCAAGGGATGAAATGCGTCGCGAACTTTGACAGTGCGGAGACCGCCTTGAAAAAATTTCCCGGTGAGGAAACCGACGTGGCGTTGGTGGACATCAATCTGCCCGGCCGCACCGGGATCGAGCTGGTCGCCGAACTCAAGATGCGTCATCCCAAGCTGCACTTCGTGATGATGACCGTGTACGAGGAAACTGAACAGATTTTCAACTCACTCCAGGCTGGAGCGACCGGCTACCTGCTCAAGCGCGCACGCCCGTCTGAAATCGTAAGCGCCATTCGTGACGTCTTCCAAGGCGGGTCTCCGATGTCCCCGGAGATCGCCCGGAAAGTCGTGCTGTTCTTTCACCAGCGACAGGCCAGCGCAAAGGGCATTGCCGCCGAGATGGAAACGCTCACGAAACGTGAGACAGCCATTCTCTCCGAGCTGGCCAAGGGCAGCCTTTACAAGGAAATCGCCGACCACATGGGTATCAGCCTCGATACAGTCCGCTCACATTTGCAGCACATCTACACCAAATTGCAGGTTCATTCCCGCCACGAGGCAGTCATGAAGTATCTCGACGGGCAAGCGGGTCTGACGGACAAGACGATCCTCGTGACGACCAAAAAAAAGGGTCTCTGAAGTTTTGATCACTTGGAAGCTGGCCGGTTCTTTTTCACATACATGGCGAGCCGGATTATCAGGATGAGAACGACCAGTTGTATAAGCCCGACGATCAACAGCCAGCTCTCGATGGATTTTTCCTGAACGGGTTTGACAATCTGGATGTCGTCAGCCGAACGCATCAGCAACCGGAACGATTGCGCACGCCATTCTTTTCCCGCCTGCCATTTGTTTCCGCGTTCGATCAGGCAGATGCCAGTCACGAGAACCTCGCTGCCGTTCACCAGTTGCGAGAAACGTTCATCCGTCGCACCCGGTGGCAGATAGGCCTGGAAGACAAAATCGCCAGCCGAGAGCAGAAGGAATTGATTCAACCCGCGATCCACACGCTCCAGCACTCGCGCAGAAATCTGAACCAGCCGGCAATCATGCGTGCCGGAGAGTATCTGGTTGAGGTTCACGGAATCGGGCTTTGGCACTGTGCCCTCGCCGACCTTTCGATAAATCACATCTTCAAGGATGGGCGAGTATTCACCCTTGGCA
>CAZFNB010000274.1:0-4520 GCA_964520235.1 uncultured Bifidobacterium sp.
CGAGCAATTGCGGGAGCGTGGCTTTGACTTTGTTGCCGAGATCAATGTCAACGCCGGCGGCGGCGTAGGCTTTCTGTTTCATGCGGCGGGGAGTAAAACAAATTTCTGTCGAACGATGCGAGTCAAAAGACGGAAGGCGTGTTACGTGTTGCGTCAAGCATCCACGAGTGACTCACGTCAATGATTGACGCAACACGTTACACGCAAAACGAGAGACGCCGCTCAATTCAGAGAAATACCCTTGCGCACGAACGTCGGCAGGTCGAGGTCTTCACCGTTGCGGATGGTGGCCTCGGTCTTGTCGAAACGTCCGCGGCTCACGATGTCGAGCGCGAGCGTGCCCTGTTTCATTTTTGAGACCGCTTTGCGACCGCGCGAGCCCCTGCCTGCGGATTTGGTGACAAGCGCCTCGCGCTGCTCCATCGTCAACGACGGTGCGGGCGGCACGACGCGCGATGCCGGGCGCTCCATCGTTTCCTTGTGCAGCAATTCCGTGTCGAAACCGGGTTGATCACGGTCGGCGTCCTCAGTCCTGGGACTTCGAGCAGGCACAGGCTTCGCGCGATGCAGCGCAAAAACCGTCACTGCCAGCCGGTCGCGGAACGATTCATCCGTTGCAGCGCCCATGACCACTTTGGCGCTCTTCGCATCCTGATTCACGCGGTGCATGAAATGGTTGATCTGCGTCATGGTCAGATCCGGCCCGCCGAGCAAGCTGACGAGCAGCGTGTCCGCGCGACGAACGGTTTCACCGCCATCCAGCAATGGATGCGCGAACAGTTTCTCGATGGCATCATGCGCCCGCGTCGTCCCGGCGGCCTCGACTGTGGCAAAAAAAGTCTCCGCGTGACGCTCGCGCAACAACGCGCACAACTCGTCGAAATGAACATCAAGAATTCCACAATGCCGCATCAACCGCCACACTCCCTGCACCGCTTCAACGAGCAATCGCGACGTCGTGGCAAAGGTCTCGACGAGACTCGCGTTCTCATCAATCAACTTGAACGCCTTTTGATTCGGCAGACAGACGACACCGTCCGCCACAGCCTTGAGTTGATCGAGTCCATGTTGAGCCAGATTCTGGCGGCGATTCCCTTCGAGATCGAACGGAAGGGTGACGAACGCAAGCGTGAGCGCACCGCTCTCCCGCGCAGCCCGCGCCAACACCGGGGCAATGCCCGTACCGGCGCCACCGCCAAAACCGGCCAGGATGAAAACCGCTTCCGCGCCTGCGCAGGCGGATTTGAGCCGCCCGAAATGTTCCTCGGCAAGTTTTTGTCCGCGTTCAGGGTCGCCGCCCGTGCCAAGGCCTCGCAGCAATCGCGTCTCCAGATTCAGCACAGTCACATCGGTATCCGCCGGAAGAGTCCCGTCCGTGTTCGCGATGACAAACGTTGCGCCGGGAAAATGTTCACGCGCCATGCCGGCAATCATCGCCGCGCCCGCCGTGCCGACGCCGATGATCTTGATTCCGTTGCGCGCAATCTCCGGCGTCGCAGCCGATGTGAAAATGGGTTCAGTGTTCATGGCAATCGCAGTTCAGGATTTCGAGAGCAGGCGGCCAAAGACGGTTTTGATTCCGCTGATCCACGAGGGTGACGGCTCGCGTTTGCGGATTTTGAACGAGCCGAATTTCACGAGACCGATGGCGGTGGCAAACTCAGGCTGGTCAAGCGTGGATTTGATGCCGCTGACGCAACTGGCGTGGCCGACGGTGACCGGCAGTTGAAACAACTGCGCCGCAAGCTGGGCAACGTCCTTGACCCGCGCACCGCCGCCGCAGATGAAAACGCCCGCACGCAGATAATCCAGCAGCCCCGCCTCCCCCACGTCCTCTGCGATGAGTTGAAAAATCTCCTCGAGCCGTAACGACATGATACGCCGCAGATGACCGAGGTTCACACAGTTGAGCGGCAGTCCGAGTTCGCTTTTGATGTCGAGGTTCTGGGTCTTTAGGGAATCGTCGGCAAACGCGCCGCCATTTTCGAGTTTGAGCTGTTCGGCGCGGCTCTGGGGAACCTTGAGACCATAGGCGAGATCGTTCGTGACGTGATCGCCCCCGACCGCGAGCACGCCGGTATGTTTGATGACGCCGTTGACGTAAACGACGTAGTCCGTCGTGCCGCCGCCGATGTCTATGACGAGCGCGCCGAGTTCCTTCTGCTCGTTGGAGAGCAAAGCAAGCGAGGACGCGAGACCGTTGAAAACCACATCGTCCACTTCAAGTTGGATGCCTTTGGCAGCGCGCACAGCGTTTTGAAGGCGGTTCAGATTTCCGTGAACCACATGCATGTCCACCTCCAGCCGCGCGCCCAGCATCCCGACCGGATCGGTGACACCTTCGTGACCGTCCACGTAAAAATGCTGCCGGATGGCGTGCAAGACCGTGTGATCCGCCGGGAGGTTGATGGCCTTGGCGTTTTTCACCACATCGCTCACGTCGTCGTCGGAAATTTCGCGGTCTGATGAGACAACAGGATGCACTCCGCGATTGTTGAAACCGCGGATGTGTCCGCCGGTGACGCCCAGATACACGCTGCGAATCTCCACATCCGCCATCTGCTCCGCCTCGGCCACGGCCTGTCGGATGTCCTCCTCCACCATCGTTGCATCCACGATCTCACCCTTGCGCACGCCGCGCGAGCGGGCCTGGCCGACGCCGACAATGTTGAGCGCGCCCTCGGCGTTCACGTCACCGACGACGGCGCAAACCTTCGAGGTGCCGATTTCCAGCCCGACGATGATGTTGTTGTTGGACTCAAACATTTTTTTTCCTGTTGCGAAGTTGTTTGGCGGGGCGCACGGGTTTCTGAGGAACGACGCTCGCTTCGAGCCACCGCGCCGGGATGTTGTTTGGCACGGCCAGATCAAGAGTGGCCAGGTTGCGATTCATCCGCTGGCCCATGTCGTGAATCTCACGCCAGCGCCGCAGTTGTTTTTCAAAATCCTCGAGCGCGAACGTCACCACGCTGCCCTGCCCTGTCGTGGCAACGAGCACCTCCGGTGAACTCACGTCAATGCTCCGCAGATCCACCAGCCCGGCCATCGGCGAGCAGCCAAAGTCCGCAATCAATCTCAACGCCGCACGAACGGACGGCGTGTCCACCTGCCGGCCCGGCGAAAGTTCGGTGAATTTCACACCCGTCAGCACCGGCAGAGAATCGTCCACCTGTTGCAACGGCGCGGTGCGACGGCGCGGATCCAGCGGCACCATCACAAAACCGTCGAGGTCGAAATGAAAGACATCCACGCCGGCACCGCCGCCCGGTTTGCCGCGCATGACCTGCACCTGTGCCACGGCCTCGCGCTCCGTCACGCGGATGCGCAACGTGCGCGGCAGCACGCGCTCAATGGACACCGTGGCAAGTTGCGGGGAAAGTTCCAGATTCCGTTTCGCGCGCGCGAGATCCAGCGCCATCAGGTTCTGCCCCGGCTGCACACCGGCCCAATTGCAAATCTGCGCGGGCGAAATCACGCCGTCCGTCTGCACCTCGATGGCCGCGATCGCAAACGTCTTGTTCTGGTAAATCATCCGGTTCAAGGCCAGCTCACCCACACGCCACACCACATAGATGCCAAGCAATGTGCCGGACAAAATAAGAAGCCCCACCGTCACCATGCGCATCCGTGAACGACGCACCACATCGGAGCGCATCTTCACGTCGAGAACGTGAATCTGTCCCAGTCTGCGATTCTTGAATTTTCTTTTACGAAACCACATCTCTGTTCATCCGGATGCAGATACTGCGGCGCTCACTTTCGCTTCATCGCCAGCAACACCATGCGTTCGCACAACTCCGCGTAACCGATTCCAGCCGCCAGCGCCGCCTTCGGCAGCAAACTTGTCTCCGTCATGCCGGGCAGTGTGTTCACTTCCAACACCACCGGGCTGCCGTCCGCGCGCACGATCACGTCCACGCGCGAATAGTCACGACCGCCGATCGCGCGGAACGCCGCTAATCCCGCTTCCTGCACGCGGCGCGTCGTCACATCATCGAACGGCGCAGGGCAAAAGTATTCGGTCGCGCCCACACTGTATTTCGTCCGATAATCATAGACACCCGACTTGGGCCGCACCTCGACGACCGGCAACGCCCTGTCATCAAGAATGCCGACCGTGCATTCGCGACCGACGATTTTTTCCTCGACGATCACTTGTGTATCGTGGCGCAGTGATTCCAGAAGCGCGCCAGACCAGTCCTCCGCACGCTCGACGAACTGCAACCCCACGCTCGATCCCTGGCAGACCGGCTTGATGACGAGCGGCGGATTCCAACCGGATGGCAGCGCCATGTCCGCCACCGAAGTCGTGAACGACCGCGCCACAGGTACACCTGCCGCCGCACAACGTTCCTTCGTCAACGCCTTGTTGAATCCGACGCGACTTGCCGCCACGTCGCAACCCGTGTAAGGGATGCGCATCTTCTCCAGTTCGAGTTGCACTGTGCCGTCCTCGCCGTACGTGCCGTGCAACGCCAGAAAAACCACTTCCGTCCCAGGCGCGAGACGCCAGCCCGGTT
>CAZFNB010000275.1:0-4516 GCA_964520235.1 uncultured Bifidobacterium sp.
TTGTGTTGCAGCAGGTGGAGGCGGTGAGTTCCGGCCCGCCCGGTGCTAATAGCTGGATTAGCCGTAACAATTCCTCACATCTCGGATATAAACCCGTCTTTACTTATGACCTTTTAGGATTAAGGTGCGCCACGGTCTGCGGAGGAGTGTAAGAGAAGCTGTGAATAACCGTTGTTTGACGCGCGGGCCGGATATGTTAGTCTGACTTTGTAATTTTTATTATGAGTGCGAGAAAACTTGAGAGCACAAATCCCCTCGGCCAACACGTCACCGTCGAAGCGCGTCAGGCCAGCTTGACTCTGGCGCCCGAATCCGTGGTGATCCACAAGGGCGGCATCGAATTTCACTCGACCTCGGCATTTCCGCAGTGGGTGGAGATGACCGTGACGATCCAGTCCCCGCAGGATGGCGGCAAGGTGAACTGCTCGGGGGTGGTCGTGGATTGTGTGGGCAACAAGCACACCGGCTATCACGTCTCGATGGTTTTCACCGGCATGAGCAAGCAGGCCGAGGCGCGTCTCAACACCATGGCCCGACCCACTGTGAGCTGGTGAACTGAATTGACGTTTTTTGGCCGGGCGGAATCTCGCCCGGCTTTTTCGTTTTCGACGTTGGACGACTCCCCGGCATCTGTTACCCTGCCGTCATGGAACTCTTCTACAAGATTTTGAAAACTGCGGTGGAAGGCCATGCCTCCGACGTGCATCTCAAGATTGGCACGCCTGTCATTTTTCGGATTCATCGCGAGCTCATCGCCATCGAATGTCCGCATCCGACCGAGCAATGGATGAACAATGTCGTTCAGAACATTGCGCCGGCTCATTTGAAAAAGCGATTGGAGGAGGAGCGCGAGGTGGACTTTTCCTACTACGTTCCCGACATCGGTCGTTTTCGTACGAACCTGTTCCAACAACGCGGCCAGTGGTGTCTCGCCATGCGTTACGTCAAGACGCATGTTCCCAGCTTTGAGGAACTCGGCCTGCTGCCGCTGATCAAAAAGATCGCCGAGTCACCGCGCGGCATCGTGCTTGTGGCCGGTTCGACAGGTTGCGGCAAATCCACCACGCTCGCGGCGATGGTCGAGCACATCAACGCCTGCTACAAAAAGCACATCGTCACGCTTGAAGACCCCATCGAATATGTGTTCGAGGACAACCAGTCCGTGCTTGAGCAGCGCGAGGTCGGTTTGGACACGCTCTCGTTTCATCACGCCCTCAAGCACGTTCTCCGTCAGGACCCGGACATCATCATGATCGGCGAAATGCGCGACGACATCAGTTTTACGGCGGCCATGAGCGCGGCGGACACGGGTCATCTTGTGCTCTCGACGCTTCACACCACCAACGCCGCGCAATCTGTCAGCCGCGTGCTCGACTTTTTCCAGGCCGCCGAACGGGAGCAGGTGCGCCGTCAGCTCGCCGGCACATTGCAGGCCGTCGTCTGCCAGCGCATGGTGCCGACCATCGCTGGCGCCATGACCCCCGCCATGGAGATCATGATCAACACGCCCACCGTCCGGAAGCTCATCGAAGAAAACCGGCTCGACAAACTCGGTGCGGCCATCGAAACCGGCAACGACGACGGCATGTTGAATTTCAACCAGGCCCTCTTCAATCTTGTCAAAGCCGGCAAGGTCACGGAGAAGGACGCGCTGGCCAAAGCAAGCAATCCGCAGGCGCTCGAGATGAATTTCAAGGGCATCTTCCTCGACGAAGGCCGGAGAATCCTTGGTTGATTCAAACCGCCTACGCTTCCGGCCCGGTGCGTTGCTGGATGCCGACGCGTCCGCGATACGTCGCGAGGAAATATCCGAGCACGACAGCCACCGTTGCGCTCAGGCCGCCCCAGAACACCGGCCAGTGTGTGCCGTCCGGCCTTTTGCACGATGCGAACCACCAGCCTGTGCCGAGGTATCCTGCCAGGTTGCCAAAGCCGCTGTTCATCAGCGCCATCAACGCCTGTGCCCGCGCCCGCCACGCGGCTTCCACCCGCTGATCCAGATAAATCTGTGCCGTGATGAACACCAGCGTGAACGACACCCCGTGAAGCGTCACGCCCGCGAGTATCCAGATTTTGTCGTCCAATGCGCTCAAGGCGAACCGCAAGACACCGAAGCCAAGGCCGCAGGCAAAGATCCATTTCAGCCGCCATTTCCGCAGCAGCAGGCCAAGGCAGAACATCGCGATGATTTCCGTCACCTGGCCGAGACTCATCCACGCGCTGGTGTGTTGCAACCCAAGCTCGCGCAGGTGCGGCGGCGCATACGGATAGAATCCCGCCAGCGGAATTGCGAACAACGCCACCATGATGAACACCACGCGATGATCCGGATTCTTCAACAACGTCAGCGCGTCCAGCCCCAGCCGTTCGTGCCACGTCAGGTGCTCGGCGGATTCCGGCGTCTTCAAGTCCGGCAGAAAAAACGTGAACATGAACACGCACATCCACACCACCGCGCCGCTGTAACCCGCCAGCGCCGTCGTGTCCGCGCCGAGCGCGCTCACCAGCCAGCAACCCGCCATCCAGCCCGTCGTCGCCATCGCGCGGATCGGCCCGAACTCCTTCTTTGCGTCCGCGAGCCGCGCAAACACGATCGTCGAGGAGATGCTCCATGTCGGCGCGGCGCACAACGCGTGCAGTTGGATCGCTCCCAGCACGGCCCACGGAGGCCAGTGCAGCTTGATGGACGTGGCCGCGAACGCCATCGCCGCCGCCGTGGCCACGGACAATCCCCTCAGCACCTTCACCGGAGAGGCGTGACGATCCGCCATCGCTCCGAAGATCAACGGGGAGACAAACGCCGCAAGGGCTGAGGTCGCGAACGCGTAAGGTTTGATGGCGAGAAGTCCGTTTGCCTCCAGCACCGTGCTCAACGGCACAAACCAGATGCCCATCGCCGCCCCTTGTATCAGGAACAGCGCTGTCAGCTCCGCGTATTCCGCCTTCCGAATCGAACCCAGCACGTGCAGAGGACACACCAACGGCGGACAAAAAGCAAATCACGAGAGGCTGTGGCTCGGAAGATCAGCTTGGCGGTGCGGGTTTTGGTTTGGGAGGATTCGGCTTGCGTATCTCCGCGTTGAACGTCCCGACCACGTAACTTTTTCCATCGTCCGGCGCGCAGAAATAGATCCTGCCGGAAATCTTCCCGCCGCTGGCCGGGCCGAATTCCAGCCGCATCGCGTAACCCTGGCGAAACTCCTTGTTCACCGCCTGCCCCCGTTCATCTTTCGTGCGCAGCAACACGCGCGGTGACTTCTCGCGATCCGGCTCGATGTTCACCGTTTTGCCCGCTAGGTCTTCAGCCTGGTTTGCGAACAGGTAAACGGACAGCCCCACGTCCGGCGGCCATTTCGCGCCCTGCCGCAAATCCAGTTGCCCGCCCTTGATGGCCGCGCGTTGGATCGCGAATCCCCTGCCGCTGATACGGCCCGATGCGGGCGTTTCGGGGATGGTTGTGCCGGCCAGGTTCGTCAGCCACAACCTGTCATCGCCCGGTGGCGGCTCCGGCGGAACGGGCGTGACGGGCTCCTGGATCTCATTCTGCGAAACCGTGGAGTTCCCGGGCGCGACCGGATCATGCGACGGAAAAATTTTCCCGCGAAACACAACCACTCCGGCAGCCGCGCCGCAAACGACCAGCCCGATGACCACCGCCAGCACCGGAGCTTTTCTCGCGGGCGGGGGTGTCGCGCTTTTGCCGTTCGTCGTGCTGCCGGGCAACGGGATGGTCCGTGTATGAACCTCGGACGCCGTGATCACAAACGTGGACGACGGATCGGCGGGGGGATTGGGAACGACCAGCTTGCGGAAGCACGTGGGACACTCCATCTGCGAACCGCTCTTGTCGGTCGCGCACTTGATGTGCTGGCCGCAGACGGGGCAGGCAAACTTGAACTCGCTCATGGCCGTTCCTCGTGGCTTTCCTCCGAAACGATGGCATTTCAAGTGCCAGCCTGCAACCTGTCTGTTTGTTTAAGAGTGACTTTCTTTTGCAACCGCAGCACATTCGCCACGCATCGCATGAAGAAGAATTCTCCTGTCTCCCGCAGCGGACGCTTCGCCAAAGGACCAAGCGCCGATGTTGCCGCGTTCTCCGAATCCATCTCGTTCGACTGGCGGCTCTGGTGGCACGACATCACCGGTTCAATGGCCCATGCTGCAATGTTGAAAAAGATCGGCGTGCTCACCGCAAAAGAAACCAGAGCCATTACTCTCGGTTTGATCAGCATCAGCGAAGAAATCCAGGCCGGTAAATTCAAGTGGCGGCCCGAACTCGAAGACGTCCACATGAACATCGAGTCCGCGCTGACTGAACGTGTGCCCGCCGGCGCGAAACTCCACACCGGCCGCTCGCGCAACGACCAGGTCGCCCTCGATGTGCGGCTCTGGTTGCGCGACGAAATCACGTCGCTGCTCGGCGAGATCGTCGGTCTGCAACGCGCGCTCGTCGCGCTCGGCGAACACAACGCCGACGTCATCATCCCCGGCTACACGCACCTGCAACGCGCGCAGC
>CAZFNB010000276.1:0-4512 GCA_964520235.1 uncultured Bifidobacterium sp.
CTCACGAAGACTGCGCCTGTTCACGTCGGCCAATGGGGAACGTTTGTCAGCACACCGGACGTCTCCCGTGAGCGCGCCACGGTACATGCAGAGGTGACCGTGGACAATGATTCTCAACAGCCGGTGACTGTTCGTGTGGCGACGGAGTTGTTTGTCGCAGACTCAAACGGCTCGCCCGCAGGCGCAGCTGTGGCGAAGTTTGAACCAAAAGATTTGCTGGTCGCCACAAGAGCGAGCGCGCTTGCGGAAGGCTCAACAATTGTCACCAGGCCAAAACTCTGGGGAGTGCCGCCGGCACAACAGCCGAACCTTTACGTCGCAGTCACAACAATTTCACAAGACGGCAAAATTGTAGATCGCTATGAAACACGTTTCGGTATCCGCACAGTTGAATGCAAACCGGATGGATTCCATCTGAATGGCGAACGCATCCGTTTACAAGGCGTCAACCAGCATCACGACCTCGGCGCGCTGGGCGCGGCGTTCAACGTGCGCGCCGCCGGGCGGCAGCTTGAGATCCTGCGCGAGATGGGCTGCAACGCCATCCGCATGGCGCACAATCCGCCCGCGACAGAACTGCTGGAGTTGACCGACCGCATGGGTTTTCTGGTGGTGGATGAAGTGTTCGATGCGTGGGTCCGGCGAAAAACCCCGTTCGATTTCCACCTGATTTATCCCGACTGGCACGAGCAGGATTTACGCGCGTTCATCCGGCGTGATCGCAATCATCCGTCGGTGATTTTGTGGAGTGTGGGCAACGAAGTCGGCGAACAATACACCGGCGAGGACGGCGCGAAGGTGGCGCAGGAATTGATCGCTTTCGCGCACGAGGAAGACCCGACGCGACCCGCGACCGCTTCGATGAATTTCGCCAAGGCGGATTCGCCCTTTGCCGCAGCCGTGGATGTCATCAGCCTGAACTATCAGGGCGAGGGCATCCGCGACACGCCGGAATTCGCCGGATTCAACGGCATCAAAACGCCGCCGCTTTACAGCGCGTTCCGGGAGAAGTTCCCGGACCGGATGATTGTCAGCAGCGAAAGCGCTGCCGCGTTGAGCAGCCGCGGTGTTTACCTGTTTCCGGTGGCGGGCGGCGTCAGCAACCCCACGCGCGACGGCAGGGGCGGCGACTCCAAAACCCGTCACGTGAGCGGTTACGAACTTCACACCGCCGACTTTGGTTCGTCAGCGGACAAGGTGTTCGCTGCCCAGGACAAGCATCCGTTCGTGGCGGGAGAATTTGTCTGGAGCGGATGGGATTATCTCGGCGAGCCAACGCCGTATTATTCCTCGCGCAGCTCCTACTTCGGCATCATTGACCTTGCCGGATTCAAAAAAGACCGGTTCTACCTTTACCAGTCGCGCTGGCGACCCGGCTTTCCGATGGTGCATGTTCTTCCGCACTGGACATGGCCGGAGCGCGAAGGCCAGGTGACGCCGGTTCACGTTTTCACTTCGGGCGACGAAGCAGAATTATTCCTGAACGGACAATCGCTTGGCCGAAAGAAGAAAGGCCAATACGAATATCGCCTGCGCTGGAACGACGTGATTTACAAACCGGGCACGCTCAAAGTCGTCGCCTACAAGGATGGTGTGAAGTGGGCCGCAACCGAGACAAAGACCTCAGGCCAGGCCGCGAAAATAAAACTCGAACCCGACCGAAATGAAATTCACGCCGATGGACTTGATTTGTCGTTTGTCACCGTGACAGTGACGGACAAAGCCGGCTTGATGTCGCCACGCGCCACGAACCAGATTCGCTTTGAAATCGAGGGCCCGGGCGAAATTATCGCCACCGACAACGGTGATCCGACGAGCTTTGAATCTTTTCAATCCCCAAATCGCGAAGCGTTCAGCGGGCTTTGTCTTGTGATCGTTCGCGGCAAGGCAGGACAGTCCGGAAAAATCAAAATAACCGCCACAGCCGACGGTCTTGAACCGGAAAACGCGGCAATCCGGACTTTGCCCGATCGAAAATGATGAACGACTCACACCGTATCGTTGCGTTGACGACAATTTGAACCCAGGGAAAGACCCGTCCGCTGCGTCGTTGATTGTTACATCTTGGTGACACCGTTGAATCTCTTTTGACTTGCCGCCCGCGCTTCGTGCAAAAATGCGGGCTATGAAATTTTTCTGGCTGTCATTGCTGGCGCTGAACCTGACTGCGTGCTCCTCCACGCGCATCTCGCGCTACGACGAATTCGAGAAGGTCAAGGTGGATCGCATGGCCGGCAATTCCGTCTCGGCGAACGTCTTCGCACGCACGCTCGTCTGTCTGAATGCCGCCCGTGAAAGCCGGGGCTTTGTGGCACAGACCAATGTAACGGTCGCTTTCGCCACAAACTACGTCGTTACTTCCACGACCAATCTTACCGTCAGCACATCGGGCAATTCACAGATCGCCGCCTTGACCAACTCCGCTGCCGCTCCAGCCACCTCCGCCGACGCAAGCGCTCCAGTTACCGCGTCGAATTCCGGAAACAGCACCTCCGCCGGTGTGACGACCGCTACCGTGCAGAACGAATCAATCGCAAATGCCCCGAATCAGAATGTGCGCTCGGGTTCGATTCAGATCGTCACCACGTTGAACTCCCAATCCACCATCGCAAGGGATTCGCTCTCACTGATCATCGGCACGAACGAAATCATCACGGTTGAAACGAACTATGTCGTCACCACCATCACAAACCAGGTCATCACACCTGTGACAAACGTGTTGGTGAAAACTTCCGGGCAACCCGTCGCGGATTATTTCCTCTACACTGAAATCGCCCCCGCCGATTTTTCGCTTGCACCCGGCGAATCGCTCGTAGTGCTGGCTGATGGCGTTCGTTTCGGTTGCACACAAACCACGCCACAAACTGCATGGGAAAGCCGTCGCGGATTTTTGACGACGTACTACAAGGTTGCGCCCGATGTCATCGTTGCAATCGCGAATGCAAAAGAGGTCAAACTGCGCATCAAAGGTTCCGGCGGAACGCTGGAGCGAACCATGAACAGCAGCAGCCGGGCAAACTTCCGGGAATTCCTCCTCAAAAACTTTGGTTCGCCGCAAATCGCCAACAATTGATTTCAAGGCCATGAGCAAATTTTCCACTCCGCTTCTTGTTTGTTTTGCAATCGCCGCTGTCGTCGGCATCGGTGGCTGGCGCAGCAGTTCAAGAAACTGCTCCACCGCCATGACCGAATGGATGAACACCTCCAACAAACTTGCCGAGGCGACAGCCAGACTCGCGGAGCAAGGCGCGGCCACCGAGACGTTGCGGATGCAATTGAACCTGCATAAATCAGACCTCACAGTTGTCAGCAACCAGATTGCAGGCCTGAACGAACGACTTGGGAAAAGCGCGGCAGAGGCTAGCGGCTTACATGGCGAAATTGGAGCGCGCGATGCTCAGATCAATTCCATAACCCGGAGCAACTCGCAGTTGATCGGTCGCATCAACGCCCTTGAATCGCAGGTCGGAGCACTGCAAAACGCGCTCGATTCGGCGATGGCTCAAATCGCCACGACCACGAAACAACTGGACTCGACAGTCAGCGCGCTGAATGGTCTGGAATCCACAAACGCCAGCCTGCTTGCAAAATTGAGCGATCCCTCCGCTCTTCGGGCACAGTTGCGAACGGTAACAGCGCCACCATCATCGTTAAACGACAGGAAACATGCCCAACTGGCGTTGAATCCGGATGGAACGGTCCGGGTGCTTGCCCCGCAAGAAGAAGAAAAGCCGGGGAAGGCTGAAACGAAACCTGCCGAACCTGTCTTTCGCGACATTTCGCCCGGCAGATAAATGGTCTGACGGCTTCCCGACCCAACGAGCCGAACTAACGGACACCGCCAACCTCGCCAGGTCGCTTGGCTTTGCCAAAATCCGGAAACAACGGCGGCGCAATCTCGCGACCCGTTGTCGCACCATTCGGATTGCATCCCGGAAACAAAAACATCTCCACGCGAACACGCCAGCGCTCACGATGCGCGATGAGTTGAAGGAACACGGTTTTGGTCTCGGGTTTTCTTCTCATGGTTGAATTTGTCGGTTTGAGAAATTCTTTCCTGTCAGCAGCCGTCGCAACCGGAACACACCGGTTGAACCACATTGTTGTAAAAAGCAGGACGGATCGAGGACACACACGGTTTGAAATCCCGACCCGCCCGCGCCTCCGCCACACCAGTGACGAAGGAAATCGTTGTAAAACTTCGGAGTCGAATCACAACTCTCATGCGCCACAAATGACTCAATCGCCAAGACAATCTCGCGGCACGGGCGTTACGAAGCAGTGACTTTGCGCCTGGATTCGTTGTCACACATTCGTAACGGCAACGTCGTCGTTTCGACAATCAGCCGTCACAAAATCTCCGTCGTCAACGCTCGCGATGAATTTGTGAGCGCGGATTGCGACAAACCTGATTATGCAAATTGAATTTACACCCATCTTTGCCAACGCGATGACTTTCGCGCTGGAGAAAGCCACCACGGAAGGAAAGGTCACCATCGGCATGCTCGCGTT
>CAZFNB010000277.1:0-4503 GCA_964520235.1 uncultured Bifidobacterium sp.
TCGGCTTGTGCAACAAAGGCCAGCCGCGCAAGCCGGATGATTGGGGTTCGTTGCGCGCGTGGGCGTGGGGCGCGGCGCGTGGTCTGGATTATCTCGAAACGGATGCGACGGTGGAGGCCAAGAAGGTCGGCATCGAAGGGGTTTCGCGTTACGGCAAGGCGGCGCTGGTCACGATGGCGTTTGAGCCGCGCTTTGCCATGGTGCTGGTCGGTTCGTCCGGGGAAGGTGGTGCGAAGCCGCATCGCCGCGATTTTGGGGAAGCGGTGGAGAACCTCACTGGTTCAGGCGAATACCATTGGATGGCCGGGAACTTTTTGAAATACGGTGCGGAGGAGGCTTCATTCGGAAGAAAAACACCGAACGATATTCCGGTGGATGCGCATCAATTGATTGCGCTCTGCGCGCCGCGCTTCACGTTCATTAGCTACGGCATTCCGGAAAAAGGTGACGCCAACTGGCTCGACCAGCAAGGCAGTTACATGGCGACGGTTGCTGCGGGGCCGGTCTTTCGGCTTTTGGGAGCGCGCGACATTGGCGAAAAAGAAGACTATCGTATCGCCAAAAAGCCACCGGTGAACACCGGCCTGCTCGATGGGGAACTCGCCTGGCGGCAGCATGACGGCGGACACGAGGATCGCACGAACATGAAACATTTCATCGGGTGGGCGAACAAGTTCATCAAGCACACGCCACCGCCCGTGCCAGCGGTAAAGTAAGATTCACGGCTTCAGTTCAAGTCACGGCGGCGGCAAAATTTCCAAGCCGAACTTTTTCGCGACCTCCAACACCCGTGGTATTTCCCGCTGCTGTTGCGGAGTCATCGCGCCGATCTCCTCGAAGAAGTTTTCAAAACCAGCCGGCGTCAGGACGACAGAGAGCTTGCCTCCGGTGGCGCTGGTGCACCGGTAGGTGTGCGGAATGCCGCGCGGCGCAAACAGCGTTGTGCCCGGCTTGGCAAGGATGGTTTTCCCACCCGCCATGAACTCGTATTCGCCTTCAAGGACCTGGAACGTCTCGTCCTCGCGATGATGGATGTGCGGGGGTGGTCCGCCACCGGGCAGATCGTGTGATTCGACCACGCTCAAGACGCCGTTGGTGTCGCGTCCATGGATGCGGACGATCAGCAAGGTGCCGAGCACATTCATTCTTTTGCCGCCATCGTGTGGAACTTGGATGGGATTCATCGTGCGATGTTCTGTTGCGAAGCTGCGACTGACAAGATAACAATCCTCGCATCGTTTGAAACCGCCCGATGCGGACGATTCGAGTTCATTGCCGTGAGCGTTTTTTGAGCGCGGCCTGTGTCTGGCAATCAAAGTGGAAAGG
The DNA here is from genome assembly GCA_964520235.1 of uncultured Bifidobacterium sp. Lineage (GTDB taxonomy): Bacteria > Verrucomicrobiota > Verrucomicrobiia > Limisphaerales > JADLHS01 > JADLHS01. The sequence goes on from CAZFNB010000277.1 coordinate 1,327, forward strand.
AAATCATCATGCTGGTTGTTCATGTTCATGTGGTGGTGAAACCGGAATGCGTGGAGGCGTTCAAAGCGGCGACGTTGGAGAATGCGCGGGCGAGTTTGCGTGAGCCGGGCATCGCCAGGTTTGATGTGATGCAGCAGGCGGATGATGTGTCGCGGTTCGTGCTGTCGGAGGTGTATCGCTCGGTGGAAGCGACTGTCGCGCACAAGGAGACGGGGCATTATCAAACGTGGCGGGATGTCGTGGAGCCGATGATGGCGGAAGCCCGGCGGAGTGTGAAATACTCGAACCTTTTCCCGGCAGATGCGCAGTTTTAGAGCGTGCAACAAACTGCATGGTCGAAGGTAGGGCGCGTCACTCCGTGCGCGCCGCCCTGTGCCAGCCAGACAACGGCGCGCACGGAGTGACGCGCCCTACCAGCCCTCGGCTCGCGCTCATTCTGTTACAGGCTCTTAGTCGTGACGAGCATTTGATGCCGCCGGACAGCCAATGGCTGATGAGTCCCGCGAACCGACCTCTTTCCGTCAGGGTGGTGAAGCGATGCCTTGCGCTCCGTACACACCCGGCTTTTTCAAAAAGCTCATTCAGTATTCTCTGGTCGGGCTGTCGCCCGTTTGTATTTTGCCCGGCGCAGCAGTGCGGTTGGAATGCTGGTTGGTGAAGAATTTTCATCGTGTGTGGCCCGGCTCCGCATTTGACATGGCGCGCATCTGACGGCTAACCTGCGCCACAGTTTCCACGACCAAACCGCGTGGATTTTTTTAACCGTGGCAGAAAAAGACGATTACTTGGTTGATATGCTTGCCGATCTGGGGTTCGTGACCCCGGATCAGGTGGCTCAAGCGCGGCAGGAGGCGCAGTCCTCGGGCGTGGGTGTGGTGGACTACATGGTCGCGAACAAGTTCGTGCGACCGGAGGACGTGACGCAGGCGAAGGCGGCGCATTTTGGCGCGGAGGTGGTGCATCTCAGCGGCGTCAAGATCGAGGACGACGTCATCGCTGCCATTCCCCGTCACATTGCCAAGAAGTATCGCGTCGTGCCTGTGTTCAAAAACGACGCGGGTTTGACGGTGGCGCTTGCGGATCCGTCGGACATCGCCACGGTGGACGCGTTGAACCATTTGCTGCACACGGAAGTGACGGTGCAGGTGGCGTCGGAGGCGGACATCGAGGCGGCGTTGAGCAAGTATTATGGCGGTCGTGACACGGGGCTGATCGGTGAGGCCATCCAGAAGCTGACGCAGAGCGAAGTCGAAATTGCCGTGCCGGGTCAGGATGTGACGAAGGCCACGGATACCGTGGACGCAGACGCGCCGCTCATCAAACTCGTCAACCAGATCATCATTGACGCGTTCAAGATGCGCGCGTCTGACATCCACCTTGAGCCGCTGTCAAAACGTTTCCGGTTGCGTTACCGGATTGACGGCATGATGCACGAGGTGAAGAGTCCGCCGAAGCGGCTGCAATCCTCCATCATCGCGCGCCTCAAGATTCAATCGAACATGTCCATTGCGGAACATCGCATCCCGCAGGACGGACGCATCCAGACGAACGTGGGCGGGAAGGTCATTGACCTTCGCGTTTCCTGTCTGCCGACGAATCACGGTGAAAGTATCGTGATGCGTATTCTCGACAAGGAAGGCTTGAAGCTCGGTCTTGCGGAACTGGGTTTCTTCACGGACGATCAACAGACATTCGAGAAATTGATCGGGTTGCCGGACGGAATCATTCTTGTCACCGGCCCGACTGGTTCAGGCAAAACGACGACGCTTTATTCCTGCCTGCATTTCATCAACCGGCCCGACCGCAAGATCATCACGGTGGAGGACCCGGTGGAATACATTCTTGCCGGTATCAACCAGGTGCAGGTAAGTGAAATGGTCGGGCTGACGTTCGCGATGGCCTTGCGCTCGATTTTGCGTCAAGCGCCGAACGTGATCATGATCGGTGAAATTCGCGATCTTGAAACGGCGTCCATTGCCATCAACGCATCGCTCACCGGCCATCTCGTGTTCTCGACGCTTCACACCAACGACGCACCTGGCGCTGTGACGCGTTTGATTGACATCGGAGTGAAGCCGTTCCTTGTGGCATCCTCCACGCGCGCCTTGATGGCTCAACGATTGGTGCGGAAAATCTGCAAGAAGTGCGGCGCGCCGTGGATGCCGCCTGAGGCGGAATTGAAGTCGCTTGGGATTGACTCGGAGGCCGCCAGGAATGCGACGTTCAAAAAGGGCAAAGGTTGTGATAATTGTTCCGGCACGGGTTGCCGGGGTCGTATGGGAATTTTCGAGGTATTCGTGATTGATGACGAAGCCCGGAAACTGATTTACGACAAGGTTCCCACGGCGGTATTGCGCGTAAGAGCGCGCGAGATGGGCATGAGGACGTTGCGTGAGGACGGCATCCGCAAGGTGCTGGCAGGCCTGACCACGCCGGAGGAGGTCATCCGCGCCACGGTCGGTGACGAGGCGTGATGCGTGAAGATTTGAACCCCACTTTGTCAAAGAAGATTTAGAACGGAGATTTCAGCATGGCATATCAGATGTCCGATTTGTTGCAACTGGTGGTGTCGGAAGGCGCCGCCGACCTTCATATCCGTGTGGGCACGCCGCCGACGATCCGCGTCCACGGCATTCTGCACCGTGTGGAAGGTCCCTCCTGCAAGCCCGAGGACACCGAGGCGTTGATGCGCAGCATCACGTCCGAGGATCAGATCCAGCACGTGCGCGAGCGCGGCGGCGCGGACTTCGGCTTCGCCTTCGGCGAACTGGCGCGTTTCCGTGTCAGTGTGTTCAAAGAAAAGGGCAACTTCGGGATGGTGCTCCGCCAGATCCCGACCAAGCTCCTGACGATGGAGCAGATCGGCATCCCGCCGAGCGCACGCGAACTTCTCTACAAACCGCGCGGTCTCGTCCTTGTGACCGGGCCGACGGGTTCGGGCAAGACGACGACGCTGGCCTCGATGATCAACATCATCAACGAGGAACGCGACGAGGCTCATATCATCACCATCGAAGATCCCATCGAGTACTACCACAAGCACAAGAAGGCGCTGGTGACGCAACGTGAGATCGGCGTGGATGTGCCGAACTTCGCCGAGGGTTTGCGCCGTGCGCTGCGCCAGGACCCGGACATCGTGCTGGTCGGCGAAATGCGCGACCTGGAAACGATGGAAGC
>CAZFNB010000278.1:0-4482 GCA_964520235.1 uncultured Bifidobacterium sp.
CGCCAGAAAGCGCCGTCGCCGCTTTGCTATGCCGGCGCAGTCCAAAACGCGGAGGCCGCTCGTGATTTCCACCGCCATCCCCAGTCCCAACACGGCTCTCGCGCATCCGAAGGATTTCATCCTGCTGCTCGAAGGCGTGAACAAGACCTTCGACGGTTTCAAAGCCATTAACGACCTGAACTTCGCGCTCGATGAAGGTGAACTCCGCGTCATCATCGGCCCGAACGGCGCGGGTAAAAGCACGATGCTCGACATCATCACCGGCCGCACCCGTCCCGACACGGGCCGCGCGGAGTTTGGCCGTAACACCGATCTCACGAAGCTTAACGAGTATCAGATCAATCGCCTTGGCATCGGACGCAAGTTCCAGACGCCATCGGTTTACATTGATCACACGGTCTTCGAGAACATCTGGCTCTCGCTCGAAGGCAGTCGCACGGTGTGGAGCACAATCTTCTCCCGCATCACACCGACACAAAAAGACCGTATCTTTGAAGTGCTGAAAACCGTTGGCCTTACCGACAAGGCGCAGACCAAAGCCGGCTTGTTGTCGCACGGCCAGAAGCAATGGCTCGAAATCGGCATGTTGCTCGCGCAAAATCCGAAGGTTCTCCTCGTGGACGAACCCGCCGCCGGCATGACCGACGAGGAAACACACAAGACCGGCGAATTGCTCCATACGCTCGAAGGCAAACACACCATCGTCGTCATCGAGCACGATATGACCTTCGTCCGTCAGCTCGCGCGCAAAGTCACCGTGCTACATCAAGGCCACGTCCTCTGCGAAGGCAGCGTGGACGAAGTGCAGAACAACGAACGGGTGATTGAGGTTTATCTCGGCCGAAAGAAGAAAGAAAAACACTACGCCACAGATGAACACAGATAAGCACAGATGGAATCGGAGCGCGGGCTTTAGCCCGCTTCAATGTTCAAGTTTAACCGACATTCGCATATTGAAGCGGCCTAAAGGCCGCGCTCCTGTCGTCAGTATCTGTGTTCATCTGTGTTCATCTGTGGCCAAAGTCCGATGTTAACCCTCTCCAACATTTCCGTTTCCTACGATGGCTCGCGCATCCTGCGCGGCGTGAACCTCACCGTCTCGCCCGGCCAGGTCGTCTGTCTCATGGGTCGCAACGGGGTCGGCAAAACCACGACGCTCAAATCCATCGTCGGCCTCGTGAAAACCGATTCCGGCTCGGTAAAACTCGACAGCGCCGAACTCGTCGGCCTCAAGCCCGATGGTCGCGCCCGCGCTGGTTTGGGTTACGTCCCGCAGGGCCGCGACATTTTCCCGCACCTAACCGTGAAGGAAAATTTGCACATCGGCGCGATTGCCCAAGGCAAGAAACTCAACGGCGAAGTGGACCGCGTGCTGACGTTGTTCCCGATCCTCAAGGAATTTCTCGCCCGCAAAGGCGGCGTGCTCAGCGGTGGCCAGCAGCAACAACTCGCCATTGGCCGCGCGCTGCTGACGAATCCCAAGGTCTTGCTCCTCGACGAACCCACCGAAGGCATCCAGCCCAACATCATTGACCAGATCGGCGAGACGATTAAAAAACTCCGCGACGAAGGCTTGGGAGGAAAGAAGGCGGATTACACCGAAGAAATCGGCAACGCGATCAAACAGATCAAGAAGGACGGCCAGATCGGCATTCTGCTCGTCGAGCAATATCTCGACTTCTGCCTCGATGTGGGTGACCAGTTTTACATCATGGACCGCGGAGCAGTGGTGGCGGAGGGCGCGATGAAGAATCTGAATGACGAAGTCGTGAAAAAGCATTTGACTGTGTGAAGCGTGGTCGCGCCGGCAACATTTGAAACAACGCAACGCGGGTCTGCCTCCTTGGAAGTCACGACGGTTTTCGGGGAGAGCACTGCGGTTTCCAGTTTTGCCAGCAGCCCAATGAAATTGCTCACGCCCGTCGCGCGCGGCAAAAGCGTGTGGGCCTACACGAGCAGTTTCGGCGGTGGCCTCGTCGCGGGCGATCAAACGCAACTTCACATCAAAGTCAGCGCGGGTGCGCGCTGCTTTCTCGGCACGCAATCTTCCACAAAGGTCTATCGCAATCCCGCCGCCCTGCCCTGCGAACACACCACACACGCGACTGTGGCCGAAGATGCGTTGCTGGTCTTCGCGCCTGAACCTGTGCAGGCCTTCGCCGATTCACACTACACCCAGCGCCAGGAATTTCATCTGGCGGCAGGGGCCGGGCTCGTGTTGCTCGACTGGTTCAGTGCCGGTCGCACTGCTCGGGGCGAACGCTGGGCCTTCAAACATCTTGAAAGCCGCAACGACATCTTCGTCGGCGGCGAACGGGCGCTGGTTGACCCTATCCTGCTGAACTCCGGCGAACTCGCCGAGCGCATGGGGCGGTTCAATTGCCTCGCCACCCTGCTGCTCATCAGCCCACCGCTGAAGGCCGCGAGCGAAACTTTGTTACAACAGATCGCCGCCCGCCCGGTCGAGAAGCGCGCCACGTTGACTACCAGCGCCAGTCCGGTGCGCGGCGGGGCGTTGTTGCGCGTTGCGGGCGAAGAGGTCGAAACCGTCCGCCGCGAACTGAGTGGACATCTGACCTTTCTCAGCGACATCCTTGGCGACGATCCGTGGGCACGGAAATGGTGAATATCAACCACGGATGGACACAGATGCACACGGATAACCCAAAACTTGATCTGCGACGGTTGCGTCTTGGACTGCGGTGGCAAGCGCAGCGCGACACCGCTTTCGCACGCCCGAAGATTGGCGCTCATTTGACAGCCCCCACCCGCCCCAAAGCGGCGGTAAACACGCCGCAGTCCAGACGCTCCGCGTTGTTCATGCCACAGCAATCCTCGCGAAGCGTCTGGACTGCGGTGGCTTTAGCACCGCTTTCGCACGCAAAACAGGCATCTCTTATTCGCAAGCCTCTCACCCGCTCGAAAGCGCCGTCGTCGCTGCGCTGTGCCGGCGCAGTCCAAAACCGCATCCGTGTCTATCTGTGTCCATCCGTGGTTAAAACTCTTTTGCTATGCACCTAAGTCCCCGTGAACTCGACAAACTGACGCTGCATCAGGCGGGCTTCCTCGCGCAGAAACGCCTCGCGCGCGGCGTGAAGCTGAATCATCCCGAAGCGGTCGCACTCATCGCCACCGTGTTGCTGGAATTCATCCGCGACGGCAAAAGCGTCGCCGAACTGATGAACCTTGGTCGCCAGTTGCTTGGGCGCAATCAAGTCATGTCTGGTGTTCCCGAGATGATTTACGACGTGCAAGTCGAAGGCACGTTCCCCGACGGCTCGAAGCTCGTCACCGTGCATCATCCCATCGCCAGCGAGAACGGCGATCTGAAACTCGCACTCCACGGCAGCTTCCTGCCCGTGCCGGATGTTTCCCTTTTCAAACCCGCCGTGGCTGAACCGACTCCCGGCTCAATGGAAATCAAAGACGGCGAAATTGAACTCAATGTCGGTCGCGCCACGGTAGAATTGCCTGTCACAAACCTTGGCGATCGCCCAATTCAAGTCGGTAGCCACTACCATTTCATCGAGACGAATGGCGCGCTGAAGTTTGATCGTGGCGCGGCTTACGGCAAACGCCTCGACATCCCGGCGGGCACAGCCGTTCGCTTTGAACCCGGCGAAACCAAGACCGTGAAGCTCGTCGAAATCGCCGGCAAGAAAGTCATTCGCGGCGGCAACAATCTCGCGAGCGGAAAAGTTTCTGCTGCTGGCAAGAAAGCAGCGCTGAAGCGGGTGAATCAAAAGGGGTTTGCAAACGAATCCGCAAGCCTGTCGTAGCGCAAACTTTTAGGCCTTAGCATGCCAATACTCCGATACATTGTCGTTCCGTTGGTGATTTTCTGGATTGCTTGTTATTTCTTCTGGGAAACCGCCAAACGTTATCCGGCTTGGGTAATTGGAGCTGTCTCTCTTTGGATTATTGTAGTTCTCATTAGAATGCGCCGTCAAAAGAAGCGTGACGTGCAGAGAGGTTGGCGCGTGGGTCATGTGGGCCGCGATTCAATGTATTACGAGGAGCTCAGAGATGGCGCATGGCGTAGGATTGCGATAGAGGGAGAATTACTTGATGGGAAAGCTCATCACGTTATTTACTTCCGTTCCCTGAACTTTCCAGATTGGGCGAGCGGAAGGAGTGAGGAGATTATTGGCCGTATTAAGAGTGAATTCCATCCACCACAGTATGAATACGATGAAACCTAAATGACGGCCGTCTTGCCGCCTTAATCCTTAACTTCTGCTATGCACAAAATGAAACGCGCCCATTACGCCGACATGTTCGGCCCGACCACCGGCGACAAGGTCCGGCTCGGCGACACGTCGCTCATCGCGGAGGTCGAGAAGGATTTCACCGTCTATGGCGACGAATGCAAATTCGGCGGCGGCAAAGTCATTCGCGAAGGCATGGGCCAGGCCGCCGGTGTCGGCGCGAAGGACGCGCTGGATTGCGTCATCACCAACGCGCTCGTGCTCGATCACACCG
>CAZFNB010000279.1:0-4471 GCA_964520235.1 uncultured Bifidobacterium sp.
ATGGGAGAACATCTGCCGATGCGGATGTGTGGAGTTCGATGACGCCGACGCCTGGGGCGGCCAACCAGTAATTGTGCCATGAAAGCAATCCTTCGCGGTGTCGCTTCCAAGGCCGCCCCTGGATGCGGCGTGGCGTCGGGTACGGATGAAATTCCCAAATGTCCGGCAGGGAACGGCAACAGGACGCGGTTGATTCGGGTCATGATGGGACGTAGCATTGGAAGCGATTGCCGGCCAACCGTGCTGGATGGGTTTTTGATTGCTTCACAGGGGAGAGGGCTGTGGTGTTTCGGGTCAGATCACGAGGATGAAGAAATTATTTTTGTCGGTTCTTTTGCTGGTCATTGCCGGGATTCAATCCGTGTTTGCAGACACGGCGCTGGTGTTCAATGAAATTATGTACCACCCGGCGACCAACGAGTCCGCGATGGAGTGGGTTGAACTTTACAACCAGATGGCCGTTGACCTCGACATCTCGAACTGGTCCATCAGCGGTGGAATCGGTTATACCTTCAGCTCGAATGTCGTCGTAAAAGGAGGCGGCTATCTGGTGGTGGCGAGTTCTCCGGCGACCTTGATCTCGGCCGGTGCAACGAATGTTTTCGGGCCTTTCACAAACAGGCTTTCCAACAACGGCCAACATCTGCTGTTGCGCAATAACAATGCGCGGCAGATGGACGAGGTCAACTACGGTACTGACGGGGACTGGCCGGTCTCACCGGACGGCTCCGGGGTATCGTTGGCCAAACTGGATTCCGGCACGGCAAGCAAACCCGCCTCCAATTGGACGGTCAGCAGACAGATGGGCGGTACGCCCGGACGTGCCAACTTTCCCGCGCCAGCCACCAATTTGATCGCGCTCGCGTTCAACGAACTTTCTGCCGCCACCAATTCCGGCTACTGGCTTGAACTGGCAAATCACGGTACCAGCACCCTCGCGTTGGGTGGATACATCATCGTTCGTGACGGAGCGACCAATGGCGAATATATCCTGCCTGTCACTACGTTGCCCGCCGGCGGTTTCCTCGTTCTCAGCAACACGACGATCGGTTTTCATCCTGTCTCCGGCGACAAGCTGTATCTCCTGCCACCGGGCCGGACCAATGTGATTGACGCGGTACTGGTGAAGAACACACCGCGCGCGCGTCTGCCCGACGGCACAGGTGCGTGGTTGAGGCCGGGTGTGTTGACGCCCGGGGCTTCAAACATCGTGGCTTTGCACACGGAGATCGTGATCAACGAGATCATGTACAAACACCAACTGTTGACGTCCTCGAACAATTTGCCAGGTGCGGTTTCCGGGGAACAATGGATCGAGTTGTATAACAAAAGCCCGAACCCGGTGAATCTCACCGGCTGGAAACTCAGCGGCGGCATCAACTACGATTTTCCCGCGGGTAAAACCCTTGCGTCCGGCGCGTATCTCGTCGTGGCAAAAGACTCGCTCGCGTTGCAATCCGCCTATCCCGTTGCGGACATCATTGGCAATTTCAACGGCAAGCTGGCCGTCGGCGGGGATTCGGTCGTGCTTGAGGACGACTCCGGCAACCCGGCGTCAAGCGTGCGTTACTTTGCGGGCGGGCGCTGGCCCGGCGCAGCGGCGGGCGGTGGCAGCAGCCTGGAATTGAAGGATCCGACTGCCGACATCACAAGCCCCGAAGTCTGGGCTGCCAGCATCGAGGGCGGTAAATCGTCCTGGCAGACGAACACGTATCAGGCGGTTGCGCAAAACTTGGTGGGTCCGACCCAGTGGAATGATTTTTTAATGGGCCTGTTGAGTGACGGGGAATGTCTCGTTGACGACATCAGCGTGATTGAATCGCCCACAGGCAGTGCCGTGCAGTTCATTGCCAACGGAAATTTTGAAAGTGGTGCCACTGGCTGGCGCTTTCTGGGAAACCACGCCCAGAGCCGTGTGGAAGTGGATCCGAACAACGGCGCGAATCATGTACTGCACGTCATCGCCACCGGCCATCAGGAGGATTTGCACAATCACATCGAGGCGACTTACACGTCGAACCGCAAGGTCACCAATGGCCGCACTTACAAGATTTCGTATCGGGTGAAATGGCTTTCCGGGAACAATCTGTTGAACACGCGGTTGTATTACGACCGGGTGGCAAAGACGTTTGCCATGTCCGCGCCGCAACTCAACGGGACGCCCGGTGCACAGAATTCCCGCTACACCGGGAACGCTGGTCCCACATTCAGTCAGTTCGATCACAAGCCGGTGGTTCCCGCCGCAAGCCAGGCGGTCACGGTCTCTGTGAAGGTGCAAGACTCTTACGGTATCAGCAGTTGTCAGGTCTGGTGGTCGGCCAACAGCGGAGCGTTTTCTTCGGCATCCATGACGCCGCAGGGCAATGGGATTTATTCAGGCACGATACCGGGGTTTGCCGCAGGGACAGTTGTTCAGTTTTACGTCCGGGCCACGGACAACCTGGGCGTCGTTTCCACCTTTCCGCCGGCCAACGGCAACAGTGGCGCTCTCTACATGGTCAACAACGCCCAAGCCAACCTGACGCAGGGGCATAATTTCCGCGTCATCCTTTCACCGGCGAACTGGGCGTTGATGCGCGCCGCCACCAATCTGATGAGCAGCGCGTTTCTTCCCGGGACGGTGATCTATGATGAACAACGCGCGTATTACGATGTGGGCATTCGCCTGAAGGGCAGCCAGAGCGGGCGAGTGGTGGATCCGTATCCAAGTTTTCATGTTGAATTCCGACCGGATGATCTGTTCAAAGGCGTGCATCCGAGTCTGCTGCTGGATACTTCTGGTCGCCCCGGTGCCGCCAACCAGCAGGAGGAAATCCTGTTTCATCACATGGCCAATCACGCGGGCGGCATTCCGGATATTCTTCAGGACATCTGCCGTGTCATCCCGCCGTTTCAGACCAACACCAGCGCCGGTGTGTCCGAACCGCGCTTCGAGGACGAATTCATTGAAACAGCCTTTGACAACGGTGGCGACGGCAACATCTGGCAACATGAACTGACTTATTATCCCACCACGGACAACGCGGCGGGCTACAAACTTCCAAGTCCGCAGTTGCTCACGGGTGTGGACATCACTGACCTGGGCGACGACAAGGAAGCGTACCGATACAACTTCATACTCAAAAATCACCGGGCGCAGGACGACTACAGCCGGTTCATTCCGTTTGCCAAAATGATGGCCATGTCCAACGGTCCGATCCTTTTTGCCCAATCCCGGCAGTTGATGGACATGGATGAGTGGCTGCGCACTTTTGCGATGGTGTCGCTGGTGGGTGAAGGGGATTGGTACACGTTCAACAACCCGCACAATGAATTGATTTATTGCCGCCCGGAGGACGGGCGGATGCTGGTGTTGCCGTGGGACGTGGAGCATTTCTTTTCCCGTCCGTCAAACGCGTCATTGATCGGCGATCCCAGCGATTGGACTGATCTGGAGAAGTTGTATCCCGCCAACAAACGGCGGCTGTTCGCGCACGCGTTGGACATCATTGCCACCACGTTTAACACGAGTTACATGACCTACTGGGCGGAGCATTACGCCAGTTTCCTGCCCGGTCAGAACTATTCAGATATGCTGGGCTACATCCCGGATCGCATCGCCGGCGTGCAAAGTGAAATCACCGCCGCCGGAGGCAATGCCGCGTTCAAGATGTTGAGCACAAATGTCGTCACCACAACCAACAATCTTGTCGCCATCTCTGGCGACGCCCCTGTGCAGGTGCAGAGCATTTTGATCAATGGCATCGAGTATCCTGTCACGTGGAACTCCGTCTCCAACTGGACTGTTTTTGTTCCTGTTTCAGCGACCTCAAATCTGCTGACCATAACCACGCTTGATCTGAACAACAATCCTATCCCGGCTTACAGCACCAATCTGACAGTCTATTATTCCGGAATCGCACCCAACCCGGCAGGCAAGGTGGTCATCAGCGAAATCCAGTTCAATCCTCTTTTGACCAATGCCAGCTACTTGGAGCTTCGCAACACCTCGACCTCCACCGCTTACGACTTGTCCGGCTGGAAGATCAACGGCCTTGATTACACCTTCCCTGTGGGTTCGATCATTTCCAATGGTCAGCATTTGTTGCTGGTGGAGGACCGGAGCCAGTTCGTCAATGCGTACAACGTTTTCATTCCCATCTTCGATGCATATCCTGGCAAGCTTCAGACGGATGGTGAAACGCTGACGCTCCAGATTCCCGCAGCTCAGACCAATCTGCCCGAAGTTGTGGTGGACAAGGTGCGATACTCTGCCTTCGCGCCCTGGCCTGCCACCACGCCGGGCGTTTCCCTGCAACTCAAGGATCCGGCGCAGGATCATTTTCGAGTCGGTAACTGGGCTGCCGCCACCGGCACCCCGGGTGCGCTCAACTCCGTGGACACGACGCTCGCCGCGTTCCCTCCGCTCTGGCTTAATGAAGTCCAGGCCGAAAACCTCACCGGCATCACCAACAGCGCGGGCCAGCGCAAG
>CAZFNB010000280.1:0-4468 GCA_964520235.1 uncultured Bifidobacterium sp.
GGCGTAATCGCTCGCCTGCGTGGCTTCGGAGGAAAGTGCGGACTGGCTGAGACGTTCCTTGAACACGCCGGTGGCATGAAGGAGATCATCCGGGATGATGGCGTTGAACATGCCCATGCAACCCTCATCAAAGATGCCCATGATGGCCTTCTCGCGCTGCAACTGTGTGGCAAGCGATTCGCCGAGTTTCTTGGCGGCGGAATCCACTTTCACTTTCGCGAGCGGCGTGACGTGATCCGTTTTGTGTGAACACTCGCCTGTCTTGAGCCACTGGCGGAGTTTGGTTTTGAAATAATCGTCGGTGAAATCTTCGCTCCACAACGTCGAGAACTTCACGCCCTGTTTGGTGAGCGAGCCGTTCAGGTTCAACATGCCGACGAGACCGGGCCATGTGCCGGACCAGTTGGCGACGGTGAGGATCGGCCCGCGATGCGTGGCAAGTCCCGCGAGAACGTGATGCGAGTATTGCCAGACGGCCTCGGCGACAATGAGTGGCGCATCGGGGTCGATACGTTTGAAGACTTCCATGCCCTTGCGTTGGGAATCGATGAAGCCATGGTTGGCCTCGGGATCGTAAGCGTGTGCACGAACGACGTCGTAACCTTCGGCCTTCAGCGCGGCGGCCAGCGCGGTTTCCATCTCCTTCTGGGCAGGCCAGCAGACTTGATTCGCCGAGAGTCGCAAGTCGCCGCTGGCGATGAGCTGAACCTGGTTCTTTTTGAGCTTGGGAAAAACAGTTTTGGTCTTCACGTTGTTTTACTGCGTTAAATCCGGGCAATAGTGCGCGAAGGGTATGCAATAGCAGCGCGGGGTTCAAGACAGACAATCATGCAGGGCCGGACTTGCCGTCACTACCGCCATGCTCCGGTTCAAGCGTCACGCCCGACTCGTTTGACGCACGCGGCGAGATCCTCGACTTCCGCGATGGATTCGCAGCCGACGTTGAGCACGTCCACGCAACCGAGGCCCAGCGCGAATTTCACGGAGGCCTGCCGTTTTTCAGGGTCGTTACGCAGCCGGCCCTCGCCGATGATTTTCATTCCCACCACGCCTTTGCCCGCTGCGTGGATCTTCTTCAACACGGGAACAACCTTTTCCGGCGGTCCGTCCATGCTCATCCCGTAGGGATTGATGCGCGTGTGAACCGATTCCACCCACGGCTCGGTCGCAGCGGCTTCGAGCGCCTGAAGCGAATGGCAGGATACGCCGAGCGCCCGGACTTTTCCCTGCTCCTTCAACTTCGAGAGAATGTCCATCTGACGACGCAATTCCTGCGGCCATTTCGCCGACGTGACGCAATGCAACAACAGGAGATCAATGTAATCGGTTTTCATCTCACGCAGGAAGCGCTCCACGCAAACGTCGGCGTCAGGCCGTTCCTGCTCGGGGATGCCGCCGTCGTTGAACCAGATTTTGGTGATGACCTGAAATTTGTCCCGCTGGATTCCTTTGAGCGCCGGAGTGACGTAAGGGTGCGTGCCGTAGAGATCGGCCAGGTCAAAGGTGTTCACGCCGCGATCGTGGGATTCGCGGATCAATGTCTCGAATTTTTCTTTGCCGAGCCGTGTATGGTTCGATTGCCGCTCCCAGCCTTTCGCGCCGGTGCCGAGCAGGCAGCGCGAGAACTTCAACTTCGTCCGCCCGATGGCCACCGGTTCATAGGGATCGAAAGCGACCGATGCAGGTTTGGTTTCACCGAGAAGCTGCGGTGCGAGCAGCGCGCCTCCCAGGCCGAGCGAGGTGCGGGCAAGAAATTGACGGCGGTTGGTTTTCATGACGCGAAATTATCTTCGCTTCATTGACGATGCAACCCCGCTGTATGTTCGAATCAGGTGTCCAGAATGGCGAGCGTGCGCTCGTAAATCTGCTCCGGTTTGCCGTCCGCGGAGATGGTGCGCAACAGGCCGCGCTCGTAGTAATACTCGATAAGAGGCTGGGTGCTCTGCTCGTAGGCTTTCATCCTGACCCGGATGGCTTCCGGGCGGTCGTCTTCGCGCTGGACAAGCTGGCCGCCGCAATGATCGCACACGCCCCGGGTACTGGGCGGACGCGCTGTTGCATGAAAGACCATCTTGCAACTGGCACAGGTCAACCGCCCGCTCAACCGGTTCACTATCGTCGAGATGGGCAGGGTGTAATTGAGCACGGCTTCGATCGGCAGGTTTTCAGCTTCGAGCATCTCATTCAAAACTTCGGCTTGCGCGACGGTGCGCGGAAAACCGTCCAGCAAAAATCCGCCATGACAGCGCAGGCAACGCATCCGTTCACGAATCAGGTTGAAGACGACTTCGTCCGGCACGAGTTCTCCGCGCTTCATGTAGTCAAGCGCCCCGGTCATCGCCGGGCTGCGTTCGTTTTCGGGAAGGCACTTGGATGCGCGAAAAATGTCACCGGTCGAAAGCTGGCAGACGCCGAAACCCGCGCACAACAATTCCGCCTGAGTCCCCTTGCCGACGCCGGGCGCGCCCAACAACACGAGGCGCGGAGGCTTTGCCCGGGGTTTTGGCGGAATGCTGCATTGTGCCTCACCGCCCTTGATCCATGCCGCGCGGTCGTTTTTTTCTGTCATAACGTTCTCGTTTGCCGGCGGTGTTCGTTTCCGGCAAATCGAGCCTCGGCCAACTTTTTGCGCGCTTCAAGAGAGAACCCTCGAAATGCCAAGCGACGGCTTTTCTTTGCCAAGAACGGCAAAGGAACGATGGAAAACACCGGCGGCGGCGACAACTCAACTGCGCGTGACTTGCAGTCCTGTGTCCGACAGATTGAATGATACGAATCGCGCACGCGGGTTCGGCGGCCTGTTCGCAAGCGCTTCACGGATTCGCAACGCTGCATCCTCATCTTTTGCGAGCATCATCAAGTAGCCACCGCCACCCGCACCGAGCAGTTTTGCCGCGGCGAGATAATCTTTGACCGAATCCAGAATCGTCTGAATGGCCGGAGGATTGGTGCCGGCATCGAGCGATTGTGTCAGTTGCCAGCGTTCGCGGATGGCCGCCGCGAGCAGATCGTAATCGCATTTTTGCACGGCGGCGCTGGCAGCCTCGGCGTTGTCACCGAGCCGGCCTATCAATCCCAGATGCGAAGGCGAATTGAGGAAGATGCCGCGCACGATCTCGCTGAGGATGTTTTTCGCGAGCCGGGTCACGCCTGTGTAGTAAAGCAGCACGCGATGATTTGCGTATTCGTGGTCGAACAGATGATCCGGCAGCCAGCGCAACGTGGGTTTTTGCGACAAGCCGGGCTGCGTTTCAATCAACTTGATGCCGCGATACAGTCCTCCCGCCTGATCCTGCCAGCCGCCGCCTGTGGTCAGCAATTGCTCCAGCGCGAGCGTGCGCGTGAACAGCACCGAACGATCCCAGTTCAATCCGCAAAGTTCGCTCAATCCCGCAAGCACAGTCATCGCCAGAATGCTGCTCGTGCCCAGGCCCGAGCCTTTCGGGACTGCGGAGAGCAATGACAGTTCGATCCCGCTGCCGAATTCCTTGAGCTGCGCTTCAAGTGAATTGAAGCCGCCGCCAGCGTGGAAACGCGGAAGAAATCCCGTGAGCGCAAACGCCGCGCGCGCCAACGCAAACGGACTGCCCGGCTCGGCCAGCGCCTCGAGTTCGGCGTAGGTGCGCACGCGCTCCTCCGCGCCAAGATCAATCGAGCGGATGACGATTTCATTTTTGTCGGAGCGCTTGGCGAAGACCTGGATCGGCGGCTGACCGTTGATGTCCGCCGCGACGTTGAGAACTTTTCCGCCGAACTCGATGCAGTAAGGCGGCGTGTCCGTCCATCCACCCGCGAGATCGAGCCGGACCGGGCTGCGCGCCCAGACGATCTGGTCTTCGAGCACGTTGCAGCGTGGTTGTGCGGGGGAAAGTTGAGCCTCGTTGACGATGAGTTCGCGCAAGCGTCCGAACGCATTCGCCTCAAACTTGTCCCAGCCCTGCTGTTTGCGATGGCGCATCACGGCGCTGCGGAACATCTGGTCGTGAACCATCGCGAGCGGTTCATCGTGCGCGTTGAAGGCGACTTCCGGCAGCGTCACATCGGAGGCTGCAAATGTGCGTGCGGTGGATTCGAGGTCAAGCCGGTAGAAGACACTCCAGCGAAAATTCCGCATGAGCGGCGCGAGTGACGTGCTGCGCAGCGCGGTACGTTGAGCGTAGAGGCGTTGAAAGTTTGTGCGTTCGCACAATGTCTGGCCTGAATGACGCGGCAATTCCCGCCAGAGTTTCGCGAATGCGGCGTTTGCCCCAGGTTTTGCGGTGAACAGCCATTCGAGGAAGCGCGGCTCGATCTTTGTTGCGGGCATTGCGGGAAAGATGGCGCTGAGCTGGATGTCTGCGTTTGCGTCGAGTCCGCAGTCCGCAGGATTCAATCCGCGCGCGGCAAACCATTCTGTGACGGGGCGGCCAAACCATTTCGTGTTCGCATCGCCATCTTTCCCGCAATGCCCGCAACAAAGATCGAGCCG
>CAZFNB010000281.1:0-4454 GCA_964520235.1 uncultured Bifidobacterium sp.
CGCGGATGCCGTCGCGTTGCATGGCGCTTGTGGATGGGAGCGTACCGGTTTCGCCCACGGATCTGTCGTTGACGAAAACTTCGACGTTACAACCGGCGTGGGTGCCGCAGAATGCAAGGCGCAACGTGGCTTTGCCTTGCGGTTTCTGAGGAAGGTTGAAGCTGATGGACCATGTGGTCGGTTGAACGTCACGCCCCGAGGTGCGGACGAATTGGGCGGCGGCATCCGATGATTCATCATCTTCGCCGGTGATGGGAAGGTTCTGGGAAAGGATGCGCGGAGGTTGGACGTAGTTCCAATCCCGCCGCCAGTCACTGCGACCGATGACATAGTTCACGTCGTTTGGAAATTCCTTCGGGTATTGGAAGTAAAGCCCCCATTGCCAGTAGTGATCGCCGTGGCGGAATTCACGGGCGGTGCGGTCGGGGACACCAATCTGCCAGAGCGTGCGTCCAAAGCGCCGGGGTGTCCAACGCAACGTTCCGAGGTTGCGTGTCTGGGCGGCGGGAACGACGACGTTCGTCAACATGCACTCGCCGATCACGCCGTCTGTGAATGCGCGCAGCGTGTAAGTGTCGGGGCGCACGTTCGGAATGGTGAAACGGCCCTGGGCATCGGCGCGCGTCCAGAATTGATAGAACTTGGCGTCGCGTTGCCAGTCCACTTCAATCGGAAAGCCGTTGCGACCGATGGCTTGTGAATAGTTGTTCGCGGATGCGAATGATCCGGAACGCGGCGGAACGTAGGTCGCAGCTGTCAGACCGACCCACATGTTGCTGGATTGGAGATTTGGATCGAGCGTGTCGCGCACGAGAATCTGGCCGCGAACGGTGCTGCGTTGCACGGCGCGCGGGTAGTCCGGGTCGTTCATCCAATCGTAAGGCCACGCGCCGGCTTCAGTTTGAGCGCGGGCCAGAGCGTCCTGCCACATGGCTTCTTGTGACGGTGCTGAATTGCAATAGATGGCAAACGGGCCGACAACTTTTGTCCAATCTTCATCCTGGCCGACGACGAGCGAACTGCCGCCGTAATGGCTGCCAAGCCACATGTTCAACAAAGTAGGCGTGCCGCCGGGATTCACATCGAGATGGCCGGTGAGTTCGGCTTTTGTCGGGCCGCCCGCCATGTATTCAAAGCTTGGGTTCACGAACCAGAAGCCGATGTTTTTTTTCGTGCTCGACCAACCGTAGGCGGGGATGTCGTAGATGAGTGCTGAGTAATCGTATTTGTGCTCGGCGTGGCCTTTGTGGATGCCGGTCGTCATGCGGCGGGCTTCCTTGAGATTGAGCGGCGCGCCTTTGTCCCAGTCCTCGGGCGATGGCATCTGGCGGCGGCGGTCCTTGTCAATGGTCATGTAGTCAAAGATGTCCGGATTGAGCTTCACGGCGTAACGCGCCTCACCCACGCTGAATCCGGGATAGCCGGGTTTGTGTGACCAGACCAGGCAGGTGTAAATCCAGCTTTCACCGCGACCCAGGCAGTAGCGCACGTCCACATCGAGCGGAGAATTCGTCGTGCCGGGTGCGTTGTGAAAATTGCAGGAGACTTCGGCGCGCGCGCCGTTGTTGTCCTTGGGATTGATGCGGACGACGGCGGATTGCCGGGAGCCGCCGCGGGCGCGTCCGACGCTCGACCAGTAGCCTCCCAAAGCGCCGCCGCTGCTGTCCTGTGCGAGCAGTTCGTGACCCTGATATTTGATGGAGAAGATTTCGCCGGTTGATTTCTCGATGCGGACGTTCAGGATGCCGTTGTCGAGGAAGAAAGTGCGGTCTGATTCGCGGAGTGTCACCGGGGCATCCGCAGCGTCAAGCGTGGCGCACAGGGACAGCGCCAGCAGGACGATATGGAGGCGGAGAATGATTCGCATCGTTCAGTTGACGCAGGATTGTGGCGGTAATTCAGATTGAATCTCAATGAGCAAGATGATCGTTGTGAAAACAATAAAAGCGGCAGTTGGTCGCTGCCGCTTCGGAAGGGCTGACACTGAAATCCTATTTCCGGCGGAAACGCGTCACGAATGCGAGACCGGCCAGACCCATGAGCATCATCGAGGCTGCGGAAGGCTCGGGCACGACGACGACAGATATGACGCCGCTTGTGGCAAATAGCGAGGTGTCCCAGCCCAGACCCCCATCGAGTGCGGGTAAATTCAATGCGGTGACCGAGCCGGACAAGCTTCCAGCGTTGAAAAGGTCGAACGCATCGCCTGCAAGCAGAGAAGAGCCGGTGTTGAATACGTTCCATGTGCCGCCAAGTGTAAGTCCGCTGGAAACGCTGAGAAGATCGCTCCCCACGTTGCGATCCAACTGAAATGTTCCGGTGCTTGAGCCGTTCAGGATCAGATTACCTCCAAAACCCAGCGAGCCGATGAGTCCTGCTGCGCCGCCGGGATCAATCGTACCGTTGACGGTCGTCGTGCCGAGAGCATTGAGCACAGCGCCCGTGCCGCCGATCGTGCCAGCGGCACCGACGGTGACGGTCGAGGAACTGATGAGCACGCTGTTAAGGTATAGAGAGCCGTCGTTGACGATGGTCGCCCCGCTGTAGCCGATGGTGCCGTTCAATGTCTGGATGCCGGTACCGACCTTCGTCAGCGCGACCGTTCCCGAGCCGTTGACGATTGTGCCCGTGAAGCTGCCGCTGGCGTCGCCATTACCGAGCGTCAACACTTTTGTGCCTGATGAAAGCGCCTGTACGGTTCCGTTGCCATTCAGCCCGTTGATATTCTGCCCAAAGCGAAGACCAAGCGTGGCACCGCCGTTTACAGTCACATTTCCCTTGCCGACGCCGGACGGGAGTGCATTGGCGATGTTCAGGTCGAGCGTGCCGCCGTCCACGGTGGTGTTGCCTGAATAGGTTTTGGTGGCGGTTTGAAGGCGCAAATTGCCTGCGCCAGCTTTGACCAGGCCGTAACTGCCGGAGATGTCCCCGTTCACGTCAATTCGTCCGTTTGAGACGCCGATAAACCATGTCGAATCCTGTTGCAACGATGTATTGAGGTTGATGGTGGCGATGGCTCCGGATGCGTTGTTCGTGACATTGCCCGCAAGGTTGATGGCGTTCCCGCTCAAGTTGTAGAGGTTGATGAGGCTGATGGAATTGAACTGTGTGTTCGGAGCGAAATCGTTGATGACCGTTCGTGTGCCGCCGGAGACGGGGGCACTGGTGAAAAGGAGATCATCTCCGGCCACGGGAGCAATGCCACCGCTCCACGCCGTATTCGTCTGCCAGTAAGCGATACCTCCGGAAGTGCTCGTCCAAAGGCGATTCGCGGCGTGAATGGCGTTGGTTGAAAGAACGATCGCGAGCAGGGCTGCGAGGCGGAGGTTACGGCGATGCATATTTTGGGTCATTGTCGTCTGAGCGATGGAAGAATAAATCTGGGGACGGGAAATTGCCATCGCCATAACGGGTGATGATGAGAGCTCACCTGCGGCCGGCACAGGCATCAATACTTCGAGCAAAGCTCGTAATTCCCGGAAGCGATTTCGATCACAGTGCGATCGCCCTGCTGACACACTGATTTCACTCCGCGCACTTTCCCGATGGTCACGCCAGATTCAGTTGAACCATTTAAGCGCGATGGTAAAAACACCGTTGCTGTTGATCCCGGTGGGATCGTGATGCGCAGGGTGAATTGATCGCCATCCCGTTTCCATTCGCTCGTGATCTGGCCGCGCACGGAATTGAATCTGGCCCGCGCCCAGGTCACATCGCCGACGGGTTGCGGCTTGATGATGACGTTTTTGAAGCCGGGGTTCGCCGGATCGGGTGCGATGCCAGCGAGGTCGCCATAAAACCATTCCATGATCTGGCCCAGCATGAAATGGTTTTGCGACGCTTCGCGCCGCGCGTCCCAGGCTTCCGTCAGGCTCGTCGCACCCATCTTCAATTGATATCCGTAACCCGGCTTGTCGGATTGGTTGTTCATCTCGAAGATGACGTCGCTGCGTCCGTTGTCTGCCAGGGCGCGGAGCAGGTAGCGATAACCCACGTCGCCTGCGGTGAGTCCGCGTTGTTTCACATCGGCGACGAGAGCATTCAAGACGGCGGCGCGATGTTGCGGTTCGCACAAATCCATCACGAGCGGGATGGCGTTGGCGCATTGTGAACCGGTTGAGTAGGTACTGTTCGTTGCGTTGAAGAACTCGCGGTTGAAGGCGCGTCGGATCTCCTGCGCTTGTGCGTCGAACTGTTTCGCTTCCGCCTTCTTTCCGAGAAGCCCGGCCGTTCGCGCGAGTATCCATGTGTTGTGCTGGTAAAACGCCGTCGCCGTGAGCGCTTTCGGTGTGAGCTGCGCGAAGCCCGGCGGTTTCGGGCCGATGTCATACCAGTCGCCAAGCCCGTGGTTGACGATGTGGTTCGTGGCGCGCGAACCGAGATAGGCGACGTAACGTTTCATGTCGTCGTAATGACGGCGAAGCAGTTCGATGTCACCGGTGAACTGGTATTGC
>CAZFNB010000282.1:0-4454 GCA_964520235.1 uncultured Bifidobacterium sp.
CTTGATGATCTTCGCGATCTCCTGGCTGGAAGACTGCATTTCGCAAACCGCCGATTCCATCTCACCGACGGAACTTTTCACGGTGGTAAGTGTGCGACCCATTTCAGCAATACGGTCGAGGCCGTTAGCGGCAGATTCGCGTGCTTGATTGCTCAACGTCTTGCTGCTGGCGGCATTGTCGGCGTTGCGCTTGGTCATCGCGGCGATTTCCTCCAGAGAGGCGCTGGTCTCTTCCAACGAGGCGGCCTGTTCACTGGCCCCCTCTGCGAGCGACTGGCTGGCCGATGAAACTTCGTGAGCGGCAGCACCGGTTTGCGTCGCACCGCCGGACAAACGCTCGGCCACGCCTTGCAAGACGCGCGAGACACCACGAATGACCGTCCAACCAAAACCACCACCGATCAAGATTCCGGCAACGAGCGCTGAGATGGAGGTCCAGGATATCGTCACGAACCGGGCATGAGCAGCATCGTATTCCTCCTTCGCCACGCGGAGCTGCAAATCCACCAGTTCTGTGATCTTGCCGCTGATGGGATCAATGTGTTGATACAGCGGGCCGTCGAAATCTCCCATCTGTCCCTTGACGCTTCCGGTTTTTCCGCTCAGGTGCTTTCGCAACGACTCGACCGCGTTGTCAGCGGGCACAAAGAGTTGTTCAGCCTCACCTGCGAGTTTCTTTTCCTCGGGCGTCAGGTAGGTGGAACTATAGGACTTCCAACTGTCATGGATGCGCTTGCTGGCTTCTTCGACACCTTTCAGAGTCTCTTCCGCAGTGAAGATCCCAGCGTTGGCCTTGTTGGCGGCGTCAATGATCGCGACGGCATAATCATCCGCTATGGCTTTGAGTTGTTTGAGCGGGACTACACGATCATTATAGACGGTTTCAAGTCCGTCGTTCGTACGATGGATTCCGTTTATGCCCAACAGTCCGACGGTGACGGCGACGGCAACAAGTATCGCCCCGACGGCATATAGTTTCGTGCTTAGTTTCAGATTTTTCATGGTTGTCAGTTGTTGTTGTGAAATCAGTGAAGTTCAGGAATTGATGCGTGATTGAAGAGTCTTCACCTCCACGCTGGTGATGACCTTGTCAATGTCGAGAAGCGTCTTGACCGCTCCTTTGATCTTGGCCATTCCAAGGATGTAATCCGTCTCGACGGCCGTGCCGAAATCAGGCGTAGGCTCGATGTCAGAAGCCGCAATGTTCACAACTTCCTCGACCCCGTCCACCACCAGCCCCATCAGGGATGATGTCTTGTCCGCCAGCGCAATGGAGACAACGACGATGCAGGTCAGGTCGGTGTTCTCAGCCTTGGCCAGGCCGAATTTTATACGCAGGTCGGCGACCGGGATGATTTTGCCACGCAGGTTCAAAACGCCCTTGATGTAAGGAGGCATCTGCGGCACTGGCGTGATGTCACAGAGACGGATGATCTCGCGGATTTTGAGAACAGGCACGCCGTAGTGTTCGCGACCCAGAACGAAGGTCAGATGTTTCCCGGCGAGTTGCTGGCTAAGATTGCCAGCCGTCGTTTCGATGGTTGCTGTTGCCATAATAATTAGCCTTCCGTTGCGGTGGTTTCGGGTGACGTCAGTACGCGAGCCTCACCTGCACATACGTCCGCTGAATCGCTTATCGGCAGGGCCGCCAGACGACTTGAGCCATTTTCATCGCGCCAGATTCCAGCCGACATCTGATTCATGAGTTTTGCGAATCCCGAGATTAAAAATCCATTGTGCTGCGAAGCGAAACCACGAGCGCGTTCTCCCACACACCAGATCCACCGGGATGAATGATGTATTGGACTCCCGGCTGAAGACTCCAGCCGTGCAACACCTTACATCTGTAATCGAACTCGATCGCCAGTTCGTGATCGGGCAAAGGATCATTTGAAGCGCTGAACTCGTTTGCATCGCGGCCAAGCCGCCGCAATTCCCGGCTCATCTGACCATAAGCCACTCCCAAACCGCACATGTCGTCTTCGCGAGTTGGTAAAAGTCCCGTACAGGTGATTCCTGCCTCCGCATAAAATTCGAGGGTGTTCCGATCAGGTGGCGCGTAGCCGAACCGGGAAAAAACTCCGACGTTCCGTCCGGATTCATTTTTCTTTGCCGGCTCGTTCCACAATGTCTGCTCGCAAACGAGGTAGATTCCCCAGTTGCCATCAAGCCGACGCGGATTGCCGGAAGAAAGCGGGTCTGCAAGCGAGAGTCCGGTGTCATCGAGCCTCGAATGATCGAATGTGGCCGTGTGATACCAGCCGCCTAGCTTGAACACCCCGCTCTTCGCATCGCCAGCGCGGAGTTGTTCCCAGGAATAACCGGTCTCAAAGATGGAGAACGCGCCCTCATCAAGGCGGAATTTTACGCCGTTGGGATTTGTCTCGTGCCCGTTTGCGTTGGACGGGTTCACGTCACCGTCGAACACGGCAGCCTGGACAAAGAAGTTATCATGTGGAAGCCAGGCCAGTCGTACACCGGGAGCGCCTTGCGGATAAACCGGCGACAGGACATTCGCACCG
The DNA here is from genome assembly GCA_964520235.1 of uncultured Bifidobacterium sp. Classification (GTDB taxonomy): domain Bacteria; phylum Verrucomicrobiota; class Verrucomicrobiia; order Limisphaerales; family JADLHS01; genus JADLHS01. The sequence goes on from CAZFNB010000282.1 coordinate 2,523, forward strand.
GCGATCGGGAACCACCCGAAAGCGCTGTTGCAAAACAATGCTCCGCGCTCCGTATAAGCGAACTCCTGGTCGGCCGCGATTTGTCCGGCACGAACCGACAATGTGTCGCCGGCGATGGATTGCTCGAACCAAAACTCGAACAGGTGCGGTTCATCCGTCGCGTCAATGTTGCTTAGAACAAACAAATCTCCGACGTAATGTTCGCTTGGACTGCGCCCATGAGGGTAAAGCATCGCGGTGTGAAGCAGACATCCCCGCCATCCTGCCAGTTTCTCTAGTTCGGCATCCACTGCCACCGCGAGCAATCCCTCATAAACCGTCCCGCGCTTTATCCCGCCGCTGGTGTTGCCCGCGACTTCGGCGATGTATTGAACGGTGAAATCGAGGCCCGCATCGCTCCAAACATCTCGAATGCGCCCCCAATCGCCAAACAGATGCGCGGTTGCACCATCCGCGCCTGTCGCCATGTCCGGGGGCGCATTCGTGATTCCCGCGCCCGGCCGACGGAATTCCGTAGTCGGATTCAGCAGCAACGCCAGTGATCCGACCGCCGTCACTGCATTGGTTAGTACATCAATCGGCATCGCGATTTAGAATTCTTGGAACTCGAGTTTCCCGGCTGCGGATACCGCATTCGCATTTTTTGATCCGGCTGCTGCGGGCTTGATCACCGTTGCTCCGGCAACGTCAAGGTTGGGAGCAGGAAGTCTTGAACCAAACTTAGGCGAAGCTTTTGTCACGGACGACTTCTGGCCTACAGGGGAAGACGAAGCCGGATGCGAAGACTTTTTCGACTGCACTCCGATCAATTCTTCGAGCTGATTCACCGCGCCCTTGAGAACTTCCGTCTGTGCGCTGAGTTCCTCGGCGGCGCTCGCATTTTCCTCGGCACTGGCGGCATTGGACTGCGTGACCTTGTCCATCTGGCCGACGGCCATGTTGACTTCGCCGATGCCCTGGCTTTGCTCCTTGCTGGCGGCGGCGATTTCGGAAATCACGTCGTCGAGAGATTTGATCTGATCCACGATTCCCTTGAACACACCCTGGATATGTTGCGCGTTGACCTCGACCTCGCCAAGGTTCTGAACCACTTTCGCACTGGCAATGCCTCCCAGTTCACTTCGCTTGACGGCTGTTGCGATCTTCTCGGATGTGTCCTTGGCGGCCTGCGCGCTGCGTTGGGCCAATGCACGGACTTCATCCGCAACAACAGCGAAACCGGCACCGGCTTCACCCGCACGCGCCGCTTCGACAGCCGCATTAAGTGCCAGCAGGTTCGTCTGGAACGCAATCTCGTCGATCGTCTTGATGATCTTCGCGACCTCCTGACTCGACCCCTGCATCTCTTTGACAGCGCTTTCCATTTCACTGACCGCGCCCTTGATGGAATCAAGCGTGCGGCTCATTTCATTCAAACGGTCCAAGCCGGTGGCGGCGGCTTCACGTGCCTGTGTTCCGAGGCGTTTGCCGTTGTCGGCATTTTCGGAATTGCGCTTGGTCATGCTGGAGATTTCCTCCAGTGACGCGCTTGTCTCTTCCAGAGAAGCAGCCTGTTCGCTCGCGCCCTCAGCAACGCCCTGGGTTGTCGCGGAAATCTGGACGGCCGCAGCAGCGGTTTGTTCCGCGCCCGCAGAAAGTGTGGACACGACCTGGTTGATCGGACGCGTTATGGATCGGATGCACAGCACTGCGATGACGATCGTGGAAACAATCAAAATCGTTCCGAACCATAATGTGATCGTCGCAAGTCTTGTGCTGGTATCCTCGATGCCGGTGAGCGCCTGATTGAATTCGTCCACCTGTTCCTTCAGGAACGGATCCAGCTTTTCGTGCAGCCGGTCTGCGGCAGCATCAAAGCCGGCCATCAATTTGTTCCCACCCGCCGGGCCTTCCTTGACGTAGGTTTCGGCCATCCCACGACCCGTCTGATAG